>NZ_CP038273.1:2700000-3000000 GCF_004571175.1 Legionella israelensis | reverse complement strand
CTGGGTTTTTTTATACTTTCTTTTCAAGTTTAGTAATTTTGTTTTCAATTAATTTATCAGCCGGAACACGATGAATACGCCCATGTTTTTCTGCTGCCTGAGGCTGCTCCTCAAATCGATAGTGGACAGGTGGCTCCTTAAAAAACACCGGAGTTTTTTTGTAGTCTTTTTTACCTTGAGAGGACAAATCAGGCACAAATAAATCCCTGATATCATCGACAGAGTTGAATTGAGAAACATGAACATAACGATCGCAAAGAGACTGCGTTTCTCCAATCGTATCAGTAAAGAAAATACGTTTTTGCCGCAATGCATTTTCTAAAAATTTTTTTTCCTTTTCTCTTTCATTAGGATCACTTGAGAGTGTGAATTGAACCAAATCATTCAAAAGGCTAATATGGATCATGATCAAAACAAAAAAAATCACAACTTGTTTTAAGTATAGCCAATTGTTTTTAACCTGGAACTGTTGTCAATTTCACTGCCAGCTAGATGCGACGACTTGTTCCTGTGAGATAGATACAAAAAAACAGCTTTGTCAACACATTAATTTGCATCACAATCAAATTCATTTTTTATAACTTTTAATAATTCATTGGAGTTATTTACTATCATAGTAGGTTCCAGAAACCTCAGGATTTGATGGATATTATCAATCGGTTTCAGAAGAAATGGGTAATTGGCTTCAGTGTCATGTCCAATTTTAGCGTATGTAGCCCGGCTGCTGGCAGCCGGGACTATGAAGCAAAAATCAAGTAACAACCTTACTTGCTGCTTCAGGTTTTTTATGATAAGTCGCCTCATAGACGGCCACAGCTTCTTCTGCTGCTTTATTTAATCCTAGTGCCAAATTGGCATCACGCATGATTAACAATGCTTTTTGCGCACTTGGGGCCTGAGGGTAGTTTTTGACAAGAAATCCCGCTCGTTCAGCTGCAGCCACATACATTTTTCTCTCAAAATAATAAGTTGCGGCGTTCAATTCTCTTTGAGCAAACATGTTTCTTAAATAAATCATACGTTGCAGAGCATTTGCTTTATAACGACTATTTGGAAATTTTTGAATCAAGGTGCCAAAATCAGAATAAGCCAAGGATTGAGTGCCTGGATCACGTTCAGACTCATCCATCGGCAACCATTTGGCAAAAGTGCCTCGTGACTGCTGAAAATTGGCCAGGCCTTTCATATAATAAGCATAATCCACGTTTTTCGCGCGAGGATATAAGTGAATAAAACGTTCTGCAGTTGCCGCAGCGGAGGGATAATCCTCATTTTGATAATAAGCATATATCAAATTCAACTGTGCTTTTTCAGCGTAATCACTGAAAGGATACATTGACTCCAAAGCTTCGAGGCGTTTGGAGGCAGTGGCGTATTGACCGGCTTTAAGAGCCTGTTCGGATTCAATAAATAATTGTTTTGCTGTCATGCCCCGAAATGGATTATTTAGCTCATCATCCTTCTCCCACCATTTAGCACAGGACGCCAGTAAGCCCATTAAAACCAGAATCATTAACATCAAAGCTCGCTTCATAAATCTACCTCTTAAACCGCTTAGTGGTGAAAGCCATAATGGAAGCCATTATACCGATCCTCAAAGCATTTGCGAACTTTCTTCAGCAAATTCTCAGGGCAAACGTATCTAATTTTTGATCACAAAAGCCCCTCTTTTTCCTACCTGCTGTGCTTTATGCACAGCATCCATATAATCTCATATCAAGCGCCGTGTTGTATTCCGCGTATAATATAGGCATATTGATTTTATATCGCGCTATTAGATACGTTTCCCCTGAGCAAAACGAAGCAATGATGTCTTATTGTTTATGCTTTAAGTGGTATGTTCTTGCCCTCTATAAGGCAAAAAATAATTTGCATTAAAAATCATGTTAAGATAATATTCTCGGCTGTCGGAGAGGTGGCTGAGCGGTCGAAAGCGGCGGTCTTGAAAACCGTTGAAGGGCAACCTTCCCAGGGTTCGAATCCCTGCCTCTCCGCCATCCTTGGCAGAGATGGAAATTTACTATATCGTTAACTCCCCTGCTTTCTTAAAAATCGTATCTATTTCCTTTAAGCAAACCAATAATTCCTTCATTTTTGCTAAAGGCCAACTGTTTGGACCATCGCTTAATGCCTTATCCGGGTCAGGGTGTGTTTCCATAAACAAACCTGAAATACCGGCAGCAACTGCAGCTCTTGCTAATATGGGTACGAATTCCCTCTGCCCACCGGATGCGCCATTATTCCCCCCGGGAAGCTGGACAGAGTGTGTGGCATCATAAACCACAGGACAAGATGTCTCACGCATAATAGCAAGTGAACGCATGTCAGACACTAAATTGTTATAACCAAAGCTGACTCCTCTTTCGCAAGCCATGATCTGCTCATTACCACAAGCTTTGGCTTTTGCAATTACATGTTGCATTTCCCAGGGGGCTAGAAACTGTCCTTTTTTAATGTTAACCGGTTTGTTCATACTGGCAACTCTTTGAATAAAGTTGGTCTGTCGGCATAAAAAGGCAGGGGTTTGTAAAACATCCACAACAGCAGACACTTCCACTAAGGGCGTATCTTCATGCACATCTGTAAGCACAGGAATACCAATTTGTTGCTTCACTTTTTCAAGAATCATTAACCCCTTCTCGAAACCAGGCCCGCGATAACTCTTTAACGAAGATCGGTTAGCTTTGTCAAAAGAAGATTTATAAATAAAAGGCATGGATAATTGCTGACAGATTTCCTTTAAATAGCCGGCTGTTTCCAAAGCCATTTCTTCACTTTCAATGACACAGGGACCCGCAATTAAAAATAAAGGTTTATTTATACCGACTTCAAATCCACATAATTTCATTTCTTATCCTTTTTTTGATGTTCGGTTCTCGCCGCTTTAATAAAATCGATAAATAAAGGGTGTCCATCTCGGGGAGTAGAAGTAAATTCCGGATGAAACTGACAGGCAAAAAACCAGGGGTGATCAGCCAGTTCAATCACTTCTACCAGCATGCTATCTGCAGAACGTCCCGAGATAATCATTCCATGTTCCAGAAAAACATCCGTGTATTTATCGTTAAATTCATATCGATGTCTATGGCGCTCCACAATTTTTGATTTTTGATAAATTTTATGTGCCAGTGTATGTTCTTCCAGAAAACAAAATTGAGCTCCAAGTCGCATTGTACCGCCCAGATCGGTATTTTCATCGCGTAATTGCCGTTTTCCATCCGCATCCAGCCACTCATTGATTAATCCAATCACAGGGTAAGCTGTATTTTTATCAAACTCCGTGGAATTGGCTCCAGCAAGAGCTATGACATGCCGAGCAAATTCAATAACAGCAGTCTGCATTCCAAGACAGATACCTAAAAATGGAATTTTCTGCTCACGTGCATATTGAATGGCTTTAATCTTTCCCTCAATACCCCGTTCACCAAAGCCTCCAGGTACTAAAACAGCATCTACTGCATCCAAAACCGAGTGGCCATATTTTTCAATTAATTCAGCATCCACATAGACAATTTCGACTTTTGTCTGAGTATGAATACCGGCATGAATCAAAGCTTCGTTAACTGATTTATAGGCATCATTTAACTCTGTATACTTGCCCACCATAGCCACTTTTACGTTCATCGTCTGTATTTTCTGCGCTTCAACCACCTTCTGCCATTCACTCAAATCAGCTGAATTCAAGGATAAGGCTAATTTTTTAACGACAATTTCATCAAGACCTTGCTCATGAAGTATCAAGGGAATCTGATAAATGCTTTTAGCATCCTGCAAAGAAAAAACACCTTCTTTATCCACATTGGTGAATAAGGCAATTTTTGCTCTATCAGCCAGAGATAAGGGTTTTTCTGAACGACAAATCAAAATATCAGGCTGAATACCTATGGAACGCAGTTCCTTAACTGAATGTTGCGTTGGTTTGGTTTTCGTTTCTCCCGAAGTGGCAATATAGGGAACAAGAGTCAGATGAATAAACAAAGCCCTTTGAGCGCCTACTTCAATACGCATCTGCCGTATAGCCTCTAAAAAAGGCAGGGATTCTATATCACCCACTGTACCACCAATTTCAATCATGGCCACATCAAAGCCTTCCGCGCCCTGTTTAATACAACGCTTGATTTCATTGGTAATATGAGGAATCACCTGCACTGTGCCACCAAGATAATCACCACGCCGCTCTTTTTTGATAACATTCTCATAGATTTTGCCGGAGGTGAAATTATTACGCTTTGTCATTGTAGTACGAACAAAACGCTCATAATGTCCCAGGTCAAGATCTGTTTCAGCACCATCCTGTGTGACAAAAACTTCACCGTGCTGAAATGGGCTCATGGTGCCAGGATCAACATTAATATAAGGATCCAGCTTAATAAGAGTTACGCTAAGGCCGCGCGCTTCCAGAATTGCTGCCAAAGAGGCTGCTGCAATGCCTTTCCCTAGTGAAGAAACAACTCCACCGGTAATAAAAATATAATTTGTCATAAGAAAAGCCCGTTATAGATGCAAGGAAACCGCCAAACAGACGGAAAAAGATTATACGCATATAAACGGGATTTAATTTTAACTGAATTTATCAATTTGAACAAGGAATTAGCACTAATTCCTTAACTATCGTCTTGCAAGGGAAAGTGATATACCAACACCTTCTTTTATACTCATGTTACGCAGCACAGTATTTTTTAGAACATTTGGACGCAATTTGGAATTTTAAAGCGCAGTTTACATGGAGTAAATGAGCATTTGAAATTCCAAATTGCGTCCAAAGATGCAAAAAAGACGAAGCTGCGATACATGAGTTATAAATTCATAGTGTAAGATAGTCCTATGCTATACTTGAATCATCCTTCATTATTTTTAGGTTTACTGGCATGCTTATTTCTGTGATAAATGGTTTTGATGCCTTAGACACAGTAAAACCTGATCAAGATGGCATCTATTTTGCTCCCTTAATTGATAAAGGTAATATGGGATTTGCCATTGAGTCCATTCCGCCAGGTAAAGAGGTCACTCGTCATTACCATAAAGAGGGCTTGGATTTTTTTATGATTGTTTCTGGTAAAGGGATTTTACACACTGCTGAGTTGGACAGTGACGGCAAAACAGTTAAAAATGAACAACAGCAAGCCATTAAAGCCGGCGATATTTTTGCTGTGGATCCCGGCATTATTCATGGTATGGAAAATAAGTCATCCGAGCCTTTAGTCGTTGCTAATTGCGCGCCAGCAACTCATGTAACGACGGATAAATATTGGGTTGATTAGGGCAAATAGAAGGTTTCATACACTTGCTCAGCAAACAGGGTTTGCTAATTTGAACAAGCCATGGATAACGCTTTAGCGTTACCCACAGTTTGACCGTAAATCATTTGTCAAAGGTCCTTTTTTGCTAAAAATCATTATATTCCCGACGCTGCCGAGACCTCATGCAAATTCTTTCTCTTCATAAAGAGGAACAACATCCCGTCTTGCTAAAAAATCCGGTCTCCTTTTTTGGGAAGGATAATGATCTTCTAAAGGTTGATTATTCAGGCTGTTATATACAAAGAAAAGATTTGTCCTATCGAAAGGAGAAATATTATCAGGTGAACCATGCATGAGATTACATTCATGAAAAACAACTGTGCCGGGCGGGCCATAGACTCCTTTGATGCCATGTTCTTTGACTAACTCCTGCATTGTTTCTTTACCTGGAACCCCTAACACCTGTTTGCGCAAAGATCGTTTGTAATTGTCATCAGGCGTTGCTCCAACACAACTGATGAATTTTTTATGTGACCCTGGTATAACAAATAAAGAACCGTTATATTCATTGTTTTCAGTAAGAAAAACCCAACCTGTTAACATTCGCATTCCTGGAATAGCATCCTCAGTATGCCAGGTTTCAAAATCCGAATGCCAGGTAAAGGATTTTCCATCGAATCCGGATTTAATATTTATACGGGAATGATGGATATAAACATCATCGTTTAAGATTTGCTTAGCGCTGCTTAGTAGAGGCCTGCTACAAGCCAGTTTAAAATAAAGCTCACTATACTTATCCGGAGAAAATATCGAGCGTACAACTTCAGTGTCTGGCTCTAAAATAAGCTCTTCCTGCCCTTTAAGAGCGTGCTTAAGTTTTGGAAGCTCATTAAGTAAGTCCTGCACTTTATCTTTTAACAAACCTTCCAGTATTAAATAACCGTTTTCATCAAAAAATTGAAGCTGTTCCTTGCTTAAATAACCTTCTTCATCAAATGCACTGTAAACGACAGGCTCTTGTCTTTGCAAAATACGCTCAGCATCTTGTGTCCTACTGGGATATCTGTCATCAATCATGATAAGCTCCTTTATCTTTAAACGATACTACACAGGACTATTTTGAAGAACTCCTGCGGCAAACTTTGCTTTTTTACGGGAAGCCTTTTTTTCAAATCTTGTAAAAACTCGACTTTGTGAAAAATTTACGAATCGCCGTGGCTTGACGGCGTCCATAAAAAAAGCCAATCCCATTTATCAAAGTCTTGGAAAACACTGGATTTTGATAAATATACGGGTGAATGGACACCACGGTCGATGCCACGGTGATTCGTAAGTGGAAAAGTTCACAAAGTCGAGGTAAAAGATACATGTAAAATCCGTTTAAATCTTCCAACAGCAAAACTAATGTTAATTTATTTAGAGCATGCCCTCAATGAGTTTTAGGCTGATTTACGCAAAAATTCATTAAGAAAACGAGCCAAAGTATCATCAACTTTGCCGCTAAAGATTTAATGGCCTATTTTCAAAACTGGGTTATTACAATCTTAACTGAGTAAATATTATTCAACCTGGCTCATAATAGAGACCATCTCTAAAGCACAATCAACAGCATCAACACCTTTATGTCCATGTATACCCCCTGCTCTTTCCTGAGCCTGTTCTTCATTTTCAGTGGTCAATATTCCAAAGATGACGGGGATTTCATAATCAAGCATCACCCGCTGACAACCTTCACTCACTTGTGAGCAAACATAGTCATAATGTGAAGTTTCTCCACGTATCACTGCACCTAATGCGATAATGGCCTTGATTTCATTTTGTTGTGCCAGTTTTTTTGCCACCAAGGGAATTTCCACCGCTCCCGGCACTTCGATGAGAATGATATCCTCAGAATGAATTCCTTTTTCTGACAAGCGTTGAAGCGCGCCTTGTTTTAAAGCCTCGGTGACGGGCTGGTTAAAACGACTGACAATCACGGCAATGGGGAATGATGTGTTTTGTATATGACTGATTCCTTTAATATGTTTCATAATGTATCCTGTTAAATTGGCGGTTCATTTTTGTTTAGCTATTGATGAACAACTTCTACCTGTTCCTTTTCCAGCCAACATCCCGAGCTATCAATCTATGGCCAATAAATGCCCTAATTTATCGCGTTTTGTTTTCATGTAAGTCATATTTTCATGGTTTGGCTTTATTTCCAAAGGAATACGCTCACTCACTTTCATTCCGAAATACTCAAGATCAGCTACTTTTTTAGGGTTATTTGTTAACAGCCTTACCACTTCTATGCCAAAATATTTAAGAATTTGATAGGCAATGGCATAATCACGATTATCAATCGGCAAGCCCAGCTTAACATTAGCTTCTACTGTATCCAAGCCTTGTTCCTGAAGATTGTATGCTTTGATTTTATTGGCCAAACCTATACCGCGTCCTTCTTGACGTAAATACACCAGCACGCCTCCCTGAGCTGCAATGAGTGAGAGGGAGTGTTGCAGTTGCACTCCGCAATCACATTTACAGGACCCAAAGACATCTCCGGTGATGCATTCAGAATGAATTCGAACCAAGGGGACTTGATTGGCAAATACAGGAGGACGTACAAGAGCAAAATGATCGTCATCATCCAGCAGATTGTCAAACACAGTCATGTCAAACTCGCCGTATTTCTGCATAGGAATTCTTGCATTGGCCGAGGCAGTCACCAACATCTCTTTACAAATACGATAATGTATTAAATCTTTTATCGTCACTAAAGGGATTTTATGTTGTTGGGAAAATCGGCCCAGTTCCTCTCGTCGACTCATCGTGCCGTCTTCATTAATAATTTCACAAATTACAGCGGCCGGAGTTAAACCCGCAAGTTTCGCCAAATCAACACTACCTTCTGTTTGCCCGATTCTTTCAAGAACACCCCTGTCTTTTGCCCGCAAAGGAAACACATGACCTGGGGAAATAATATCTTCAGGGCGGCTTTGCGGATTCGCAGCCACCTGAATAGTTCGAGCACGATCCTTAGCCGAAATACCGGTAGTCACACCTTTCGCTGCCTCGATAGAAACAGTAAAAGCCGTTCCATAGGGTGAACCATTATGTTGAGTCATCATTGGCAAGTTCAATTTGTCCACGATGGAACCCGCCATAGAAAGACAAATTAAACCGCGTCCAAAACGCGACATAAAATTAATTGCCTCGGGTGTCACATGATCCGCTGCAAGAACCAAATCGCCTTCATTTTCCCTGTCTTCGTCGTCCATTAAAATAACCATTCGTCCGGCTTTCAATGCATCAAGCGCTTCATCGATGGTAGCAAAAGATGTTGTCATGGACTTACCTCTCGTTCGTCAGATGCCCTGCATGTTGAAGCTGATGGGCAACAATGCGGGTCAAATAATCAAATTCTATATTTACTTGCTGGCCTGGATACAAATCGCCCAGATTGGTTAACGATAAGGTATGAGGAACCAACATTAGTTCAATACTGTTATTGAGCACTCTGTTAATCGTCAGGCTGACTCCATTTATACTGATACTTCCTTTGGGTAATAGAAATTTCATTTCATCCGCCTGAAAGCCTGAAATGGTCAGCTCAATATATTCATTCATAACCTTTTTTTCTTTTACAATGGCTAGGCCATCTACGTGGCCGCTGACATAATGGCCACCAAATCTTGAGTGAGCCGACATGGCCCGTTCAAGATTAACTGAACTTCCGCTTGTAAGTTGGGCTAAATTCGTCTTAGCGAGCGTTTCTGGTGATATGTCAAAACCAAGTACGTTTTTTTCAATTGAAGCTAAAGTCAGGCAAACGCCATTGACGGCGATACTCTCACCGATAGATAAAGAGTCAAAATCAGAAGTTAATGTAAGATAATGGGCTTGTTTTTGACCAATATTCTCCATCACCTTGCCCTGTTGCTCTATTATGCCTGTAAACATGAATCCTCCATCCAGTCCATACATACTATCATATTATTCCCCATTTCCTGCCAGCTAATCTGATGAGCCAGGCCAAAAACATGATCCAGCTGGTAAGCTGATGTGGCCTCTTTCTGCAGAGTTATCGGAACAATATAAATATAGGTGCGGTTAACCAGACCTGACTTGTGTAAAGAGCTAAATATCTTGCCACCAGCCTCCACAAAGACATCATGATAACCCATCCCACCTAATTGAAGGATCACATCTTCCAAGTCAAGATAATCATTGTTTATAGAAGTTGGATAATAATTTCTCCCCGGACTCTCTTGGGGGCTTATGGAATCCCTGGAATAAAAAATATGGCAATGTTTTGCGCACTTCAGGGCTCTTGCTTGCGGATTCAAAGAAAGATCTCTATCCAGTATAGCCAATGGTTTTGATGTGATTTGACCATTTAATCTCACATTCAATTGTGGATCATCCCGATTAATCGTTTGGGCACTGGTTAAGATGATGTCTGCTTGCGAACGCAGCTCATGAGTAAACTTATGGCATAATGAATTGGATAACATGACACGCTCGCCACGTATGCCGGCAATTTTTCCGTCCAATGATTGTGCCATTTTCACAGTTACCCATGGTTTTCCTGTCTTAATCCAGTATTTATAGCTTTGATAAAAGCGATTAATTTCCGGTAGAGAAAAAAAGGTACAGTTTACACCGTTATCGTTTAATGTTTTAGGGGTGTTGTTTCTTGCAACCAGAGGATTGGGATCATGGCATCCATAAATCACCTCTTTAATACCGTGACGAATAATGGCATCCGTACAAGGGGGGGTTTTACCCCAGTGATTACAAGGCTCCAGAGTCACATACATACTGATATCAGGAGTTCCTGCAGGAAATTGTTCCATTAAAACCTGTTCAGCATGTGGATGTCCTGCACCACGATGCCATGCTTGTGCTATAATCGTTCCATTCTGCACAGCTACAGCTCCCACACTGGGGTTGGGTGCACATAAACCGCGACCAAGTTTAGCCTGCTCCAGGGCAGCAAGCAGAAATTGTTTGTGCATTCGTTAACGCATCCGTTAAAAGTGCGCAGATGATAACAAATTATTCAATTTTTGAGTAGCCTAATGCAACTTTTAAAAATAAAACTTTGGCCTTTTCTTTTTAGCAAATTTAAACCGTGGAGGCTCCTTTTTTTCTTAGTCCTTCAAACCGTCTCCACATCCCTTTTCGCATTTTCTGCCTATTCCACTGATGAGCTGGAAGAGTTGGAAAAAGAATTTGTACGTTTAATCAATCAATCTGAGACGGTTGAAAGAAACCCCTTAGCGGTCGAGTATATCAACCACATTGGAAAAAAACTCGCCACTTCTGCACAAATTCTTCCCCCTTATTTTTTCATTGTCAAATCATCAGAAATTAATGCATTCGCAGGTCCTGGAGGCTATATCGGCATTAATACTCAGCTGATACTGGCCACTGAAAATGAAAATGAACTGGCCGCTGTGATGGCTCATGAAATGGCTCATGTTCGTCTTCATCACCTCTATTACATGCTCCAACATCAAAAACAAATGCGCATTCCCATGCTGGCTTCCATGTTGGCTTCCATTGCTTTAGGGGCGATCAATCCAACGTTGGGAAGTGGTGCAATGATGGCTTCACTAACCGGTTTTGCGCAGGACAACATTAATTTTGTTCGCTCCAATGAAAAAGCTGCCGACCGTATCGGTATTGACATGCTTAAAAAAGCTGGATTTGATCCAAAAGGAATGGCTGGTTTCTTTAAAAAAATGCAGGCAAATTCTCGTTATTATTTTTCAGATAATCTTCCCGCCATTTTACGTACCCATCCTCTCGATCATGACAGAATTGCCGAAGCCGAAAATCGAAGTTCCTATCGTCGTGATAAAAAATTCATAGATAATCCGAGTTATTATTTATTTAAAGAATTGATAAGAACCTTGGTTGCCAATGACAGCAAGCAATTGATCGAATATTATCAACATCAATGTCGAAACAGTGGGCATTCAGATGCCTGCCAGTATGGCTACAGCCTTGCGCTATTAAATATTCACCGCTACCATGAAGCTAAAAATCACCTGTCCCCACTGATTAAAAAAAATCCTGAAAATTTATATTACCAGATCGCCATGGCAAAAAGTGAAATTGGATTAAAAAACCATTCAAATGCCTTACAAAAACTAAATAAATTGTATACAAATTACCCTGATAATTATTCGGCAATCATGTCTTATGCCAAAGGATTATTAGAAGTCGGAAAGTCTGAAAAGGCGGCTCGCCTTTTATTAAAGGGGAGTCGCCAGTTTAAAAAAGATTTACCCTTATGCAGAATGCTGGCACGTGCACAAGGAGAGTCAAAACAAGAAGGTTATGCTTATTTCACTCAATCTCAATGCCTGTTGTTAGAAGGAAGGCATCGCGAAGCTGTGAGACAATTAAAGGTTGCGCAAAAATTAGCTCAAAATGACCCCTACTTGCGAGAACGAATCCTGGCAATGATCGATGAGATTAAATTTATGGCAGAGAGAACGTAGATAAGCTGTCTATTAGAGCATTTTCAAAAGCAATTTTCATTCAAGACGCATGGGTCAAATACGCTTTTTCGTTGAAAAAAACTCAAATACCTATATTTACCCAAAAATTCAGATTTTTTTTAACTTTATCTTAAGCACCAGGATAAAAAAGATATGAGAGTGTAAATAGATTTTGGTGAGTGTATCAGAAGAAAACTCATGTTCATGATTGGCCCAGGGTCATATGATTTAAATTTAAGCAATATTTCTCTATGCTGAATTTCCTCTCCTGAGCTTTATCCGGGAGCAGGAATTCAAATCTGGTTTATGATTAAGGACCAATTGTCAACAAGCCCTAATCTATTTGACCAGAGCATGCGCTCCAGAAAATATAGACGGGCAATGTTTCCTTAATTCAGCTTAAGACAATGCATCCGTGGCCGTGACATACTCATATCCTAAGTCTCTGGCAACGGCTTCATGTGTAATCATACCTTTATGTACATTTAAACCATTTAACAGATGGCCGTCACTGAGCAATGCAAGTTTTACCCCTTTGGTCACCAGACTGATAATAAATGGCAGAGTTGCATTATTCAGGGCAAAAGTCGATGTTCTTGGCACTGCACCTGGCATGTTGGCGACACAATAATGAACCACATTTTCTACCACATAAGTAGGCTCATGATGAGTTGTAGGACGACTGGTTTCAAAACAACCACCCTGATCAATAGCGACATCAACCACAACCGAACCGGGACGCATGGCTTTTAACATTTCACGGGTAACCAGTTTAGGGGCAGCCGAACCAGGTACCAATACTGCACCTATTACCAGATCTGCATTCGTTACATAATGTTCGATGGAGTCCACAGTAGCATAAATTGTGTTCAACTTGGAACCAAATTGAAAATCCAATTCGCGTAATCGAGGCAAGGATTTATCCAATACAGTCACATGGGCTTCCATCCCCATGGCCATGCGAACTGCGTTAGTACCTACGACACCGCCACCTATAACCACTACATTAGCCGAAGCCACACCAGGAACCCCTCCCAGTAAAACACCACTACCCCCTTGAGCCATTTCCAGGCAATGAGCCCCTGCCTGAATGGACATGCGCCCGGCAACCTGTGACATAGGTGTTAATAAAGGTAAGCCACCGTCATTCTGGGTCACAGTTTCATAGGCAATTGCCGTTACTCCAGACTCTTTTAACAAACGTGTCTGTTGTGGATCAGGCGCCAAATGCAAATAAGTAAATATTGTTTGTCCTTCCCGAAGGCTTTTGCATTCAACAGGCTGAGGTTCCTTGACTTTTATGATGAGATCAGCCCGGGCAAAAATTTCCTCTGCTGTATCTACAATTTCAGCACCGGCTACACGAAAATCCTCATCACTGATGCCTATACCAAGACCTGCTTCTTTTTCAATAACAACTGAACTACCTGCTCGAACAATCTCTCGCACGCTAGAGGGCACAAGACCAACTCGATTTTCCTGTGATTTTATTTCTTTAGGTACACCAACCAACATATCTTTTTCTCCACATTACATTGAAGCCCAGAGCCTGTTGACAATTACTCTATAGTACCTACGTACTGTAGTTTCCGCGGTATCCGGATCTCATGGATGCCGGGGATAAACCATGGCGCGTAAGCATTTAAGCGAGAGCACGAAAACAAATGTCAACAGCTCCTAGTACCTCATCCTGAAAATAGATTGATCATTCTGCAGCAACATAATGCCTTGACTTCCCGCGGTGACTACGGTAAGTCAAGGATGAATGATCTTATGATTTACAGGATAAGGTACTAGCATTGTTTTAATTCTTCTATAAGCTGCGGTACAAGTTCAAACAAATCCCCAACCAGACCATAATCGGCAATTTGAAAAATAGGTGCATCTTCGTCTTTATTGATAGCAACAATCACCTTGGAATCTTTCATTCCTGCCAAATGCTGTATAGCACCTGAAATACCTATCGCTATATATAAACTGGGAGCCACGACTTTTCCGGTCTGACCAACCTGATAATCATTAGGGACAAAACCAGCATCAACAGCTGCTCGCGAAGCACCAACAGCAGCACCTAATACATCAGCGAGTTCTTCCACCAATTTAAAATTTTCAGCATTTTGCAAGCCTCGTCCTCCTGAGACTACAATCCTGGCACTGCCCAAATCCGGCCGAACAGACTCACTCAAATCATGACGGACAAATTCAGACTTGGATGATGGATATACTTTATCCAATTTTTCTATGCAACAGGGGGGTTGGTTTTCAGTCACCGGCTCAAATGCTGTTGTGCGTACAGTCAATACCTTTATGTTATCCAATACACGTACAGTCTCGAGGGCATTTCCTGCATATACAGGATGTTCGAAAACATTTCGTTCTATAATGCGCGTGACATCTGATACCTGAGTGACATCCAGCTTTGCTGCCAAACGGGGAAAAATATTTTTACCAAAAGTACTGGCAGGTGCAATAAAATAATCAAACGAAGAAGCAACAGACAGAATCAACTCACAGATTTGTTCCGCCAGCGGATGTTCATAGCATGATGCATCATCAACCATCCATACTGCCTCCACACCGGCAAGGCTCGCAGCTTGTTCGGCAACCGGGTGACATTGGCTGCCTATCACCAACAATATTGGTTTTTCTTTCAGTTGCAAGGCTGCTGCAAGGGTATTTCGCGTGGCTGGATGCATGGATTGATTATCATGCTCAACAAGAATTAATAGGCTCATTTTTCCCTCCTTGTTAAAGCACTTTGGCTTCGTGTTGTAATTTATCCACCAATTCAGCCACTGATTCAACTTTTTTACCGGCTGTTCTAGCTAAAGGGGCCGTCACTTTTATAACCTCAGAATGTTTTTCAAGATTTAAGCCCAAAGACTCTATTTCGATAATATCTAAAGGTTTACGTTTCGCTTTCATAATATTAGGCAGGCTGGCATAACGAGGTTCATTTAATCGTAAATCCGTACTAATCACTGCCGGCAATTGAATTTTTATTGTTTCCAGACCACCATCAATTTCTCTTGTGATCTCAGCGAAATTATCATTTATTGCTATTTTGGATGCAAACGTTGCCTGAGGCCAATCCAGTAAAGCCGCCAACATTTGTGGAGTTTGATTATTATCGCCATCAATGGACTGTTTACCCATTAATATGATTCCAGGCTGCTCTTTTACAACAATCTGCTGCAATATTTTAGCAATATTCAGACTTTCAAAGGACTGTTCGGTTTTGAGCAGAATTGCCCTGTCTGCACCAAGAGCCAAAGCATGCCGTAATGTTTCCTGAGACGAGTCGCTGCCAATCGATACAGCCACTACTTCTGAGGCTTGATTGCTCTCTCTCAGTCGAAGCGCTTCCTCAATGGCAATTTCATCAAAAGGATTCATTGACATTTTCACGTTTTGTGTTTCAACACTTGACTGATCAGGTTTAACTCGGATTTTTACATAAGGATCAATGACCCGCTTCACTGCTACCAGAATTTTCATGGTTCCTCACTGAACATTGAACTTAAAACAAGATGCATCTTGCCAGATATAATGGTAAGAATTCAAGATAAATCAGGAAACTTCATAATACCGGTTTCCGCCTGTTTCAATTTGTCCATATGCCATACAAAAATATAAACATTGAAAAAGAAGTATTGGGGCAAGCCGCGTGCCCTCATTAAATCTCAAACAATTCCAATGCTCCTGTCTTAGATTCCACCTCTACAATACAATTCACCTCTTCTTTCTCTTCTTTTTTCGAGTTTGACTCATACCACTTAAGGGTTAATAAAGCATTATCGACAGCTAAAGGAGCATTTACGCCACTGCCGTAAAGCCAGGATTGCTCTTTTAAGGATTGAATGATTGTTCTCGCCGAGGTAATTTTCTCCGTAAGACTTAACTTATGATTTCTGTCTATTTCTTTTAAACCCATTAAAGCTGATTTAAAGCTTTCTCTTTTTTGCCACCCTGTGCGAAACTGTATAAACCATTGTTGTTCATTGAGCGCCAAATAACTTTCAATATGACTGGCAACCATTTTTAATTGAGGAGTTTCAAAATAACATCCCTTATTCTTTTCTTTATTGGCAAGCATCAAAGCATTCTCCATTTTTTCACTTGTTGCGGCTGAAAATTCAGGAGGCTCTGTGATCATTGGTCTTAAAAGTGTAGCGGCAATACTTGAGGCGGTATGATAACTCTGATTAGTCAGCCAGAAACTCATCTCAATCACTCTGGCCAGCAAAGACGTGGTGTATATACTAGCTGTAGAGCTGATTTCCTGCATTTTCTGACCAAAATGCCTTAAATGTTGTGATTGACTTCGTTCGAGATACTGGCCTAATTTCAGAGAAATAAAACAAACTCCATACACAGCAATAAGTTCATCAGCAAAAATAAAGACACAATATCCTGCCATAAAAACAGGCAGTTGCAGAAGCAATGCTCTCATGAAATTCTGCTTGATAACCTGGGTATCCTTGGAATGAACATGCATTTGTTCAACCATTTTTATCAAAGCATCGTACAAGTCAGTTTGTGTCCTTGTTTCTGAATTCTCTTTTTGTTTCATTAACCATTGCTTAAAATCCTCCATATTATTGATGTGATCAAATGAAATATTTTTTTTCTTATTTTCAGGATTTAAGCGCGCATAACAAAAATTAAGACATTTAAAACAAGCCCCTCGATTGTTATTTTCTGACAAAATTTGCTCAAGGCAGTAAATGAGGGAGTTTGTATTTTGTTTAATCTTATCTTGATGAAACAATAAGCTTAGTGATTTGTAACGCTTTTTAATTTCATCAAACGCCGGTGATCCGGCTGTCAATTCCTGAGAAATGAGCCGGATAAAATCAGCTTCAAGACGAGACATCAATTCGTTATTTATTTCAAGTTCAGGGTGAATTTCGTGTCTTTGTGTATGGCTGTTGTATTCCACATACGGCTTTAGTAAATCAGCAAGCTTTTCCTTGAATTCTTCCTTAAATGTATCCATTCCCTACTCCCAGCAGTTTAGATTTTTAATGCATGCTTTTGATTTAAAAAATATTTGAGCAAGCCAACTTCAATCACCGTTAAATATAACGTCGACAATACATCACTTAAATAATGATGGTACAATAAAATACGTGTGGATACGATACAAAGGCCAGCAATAAAAAATAACCATAAGTAACGAGGAAAGATAATGGACAATCCCGCCACCAGGCTGAAGATCGTGGTTGTGTGTCCGGAGGGAAATGACCAATAAGGGCGATGAAATTTGAACCAGTAAAAACCATATAAATGTGCATCAATCCAAAGATCCGGACGTGCCCTTCCCAACACCAGTTTTAATACGGAGGCAAGAATATTGGTTATAATAACGCATAAAAACAGAAACCAGCTTCTGTTTTTCCAAACAGATTTCGGCCGAAAAAAATGAAAATACAACGCAATAATGAACAGGAGAAAACTGGCAATCTGCCATTTACCCAATAAACTGACTACCGACAACCAAGCGAATTGGCGTAAGTCCATCTGATAAAAATAAACAGCTATCACTTTATCAAAATAGATATAACAAAGGACCAGTGCAACTACATAAAGAACAATCACTACCGGATGTATCATCCAGCTAAACACTCGTTCAGGTTTATACATCGCTTTTCCACCTAGTAAAAATTAGTGTAGCAAGCATCATATAAGAAGAACGGCGTTTCCTCAAATGTTAGGTTCTGCTCACCAGGACAAACACAGAGCTTCATGTCAATACCGCAGTCAATGCCGTAGTAATTCCTGGGGATGTATTTTTTCAAAGCCATTTTTCCATCGAATCCCCGCTACTTGATAGCGGGGTCTAAACAGAGCTTCGTATGGGTATGAATCAACACCGCAGTGATTCGTAAGTGGAAAAAATTCACAAAGCCGAGTTTTCATAAAGCGATTAAACTGTTCATTTAAGCACAGAAAGAATATAATATAAACAATGCATAATTTTGGCCTGTTATTTTTTTAAATAACTTGATGTCATTCAATCAGATTGGTTAATATGTCTGATTTCTCCACCATCGTGGATAAATAGACTATGCCTCAGCTGAGCCTTATTCAACAGATTGCTGTCTGGGCAATCCCCGTTTTATTTGCCATCACTCTTCATGAAGCCTCACATGCTTTTGTTGCACATCGCCTGGGTGACTCCACAGCCAAAGCATTAGGTCGGTTAACTCTCAATCCATTTAAACATGTTGATTTAGTTGGAACGATTATTTTACCGTTACTTGTTGCTGTATTAAGTAATTTTAATTTTGTATTTGGTTACGCTAAACCTGTTCCAGTCAATTGGAGACAATTGCATAATCCCCGTCGTGATGCTGCATTGGTAACCATCGCAGGCCCTTTGTCAAATTTTATAATGGCTTTTCTATGGGCAGCCTGTTTTAAGCTATCTATTATGCTTAATCCACAATCATCTAATCTTGTCTTGTTTCTCCTACTAATGGCTCAGGCAGGAATCATCATTAATCTTGTTCTTGCTTTTCTGAATTTAATTCCCATCCCGCCTCTTGATGGCAGTCGAGTAGTTAACAGTCTGCTACCCCCCAAGTATTCTGATTATTATCTCAAACTTGAACCTTTTGGTTTTTTGATTTTAATCCTGTTATTGTTTACAGGGCTTCTTGGTGCCATATTGCTACCCTTGCTAAAATTGGGATTGAACGTCATTCGGGCTATTTTTAATCTATGAAGATCATTGCTGACGCTACCTTACCGGCTTTATCTCAAGCTTTTCCCAAGCCATTCCAGCTTTGTGTCTATCATGACAGGAAAGAATTACAACAAAGAATAAAAAATCAGGATATTTTACTGTGTCGTTCCACTTTAAAAGTGGATGCTATGCTCTTGGACAACTGCCCGGTTAAATGTATTGCTACAGCAAGCTCCGGTATCGATCATATAGATATTGATTATTTACATGAAAAAAAGATTTCTCTATTGAGTGCGAAAGGTTCCAACGCCACTGCTGTAGCAGACTATGTCATGTCATCTGTTGCCTATCTTAAAAAGAACAAATGGCCTGGCGGAAAAACTGCAGCGGTCATTGGCGTTGGCGAGGTAGGTAGACGAGTTTCTCAACGTTTATCGGCAGCGGGTTTTAATGTTTTACAATACGACCCCCCCAAAGCGCTTTCCAATTTTTCATTTCAAACTGTTGCTATGGAAGAATTATTTCAATGTGATCTTATCTGTGTTCATGCTCATTTGCATAACGAACCTCCCTATCCCAGTCAAAACTTATTGAACAAAGCTTTTTTTGATCAATTAAACACAGGTACAGTGATAATCAATGCTTCCCGGGGACGTATCGTTAATGAACGTGACCTTTTACAAAATCAAAGGGAATTGATTTATTGTGTCGATGTCTATGAAAATGAGCCTGACATTAATAAAGACATTGTCTTTTATGCCAGTTTATGTACCCCACATATTGCCGGTCATAGTCTTGAAGCAAAATTTGAAGCTGTTGCCTCAATCAGCCGTCAACTGCATCAAAAAGCAGGATTAACGCCTCCCGTGTATGATTATCCTCAAATTCCACCGGTAAAATCATTTGCCAGTGATTTATCCTGGGAAGATATCGTGCTCTCTCTATATGATCCTTCAAGAGAAACACAGGAGTTAAAACAGGCTGTGAATTTGAAAGAACCCTTTCTTCAATTAAGAAAAAATCATCATTTTCGTCATAATTTTAATGTTTATTCATTCCATGGATTGAATTCCCAATGCAAAAGTATTTTAGGAGTAAAAGAAAGAGACTAACCGCGCTAAGCATAACTGCGGGAATAGAACCTAATAACACTTCAAAAACTCTCTGACCGTTTGCTGGTCAGAAAAAGGATATTTCACCTGACCAATTTGTTGATAAGCTTCATGTCCTTTACCGGCAATTAAAATAATGTCATCCTTATTCGCCCGATAAATGGCTTCTTGAATAGCCCTATTGCGATCGACTTCTTTATAGGTATCGATTTTTGTTGTAATTCCTTCAGCTATCTCCTCTACAATCGCTAAGGGATTTTCACCGCGAGGATTATCACTTGTAATAATGATCTTATCAGCATGCTGGCTTGCCACTCTTCCCATAACAGGTCGTTTTGTTTTATCCCTGTCGCCGCCACAACCAAAAACCACCCACAATTTTCCTCTTTTTAATTGCTTCAATGTGATTAAAACATTTTCAAGTGCATCAGGCGTATGGGCATAATCCACAATGATCAACGGATCAGTAGCAACCACTTCCATGCGTCCTGGCGCTGGTTTAAGCAGTGACATAACCTCAACAACCTGATTTACAGAATAATTGCTCGCCAGCAAGCTGGAAAAAATAGCTAATGCATTGTACATATTGAACTTTCCCAATGCATTTATTCTGAAATGATGGGCTCCCCAAGGAGAAGATACCTCCAATTGTGTCCCAGTCATATCCATGTTCCAATGGCTTAATTTAATATTACTATCCTGGGACATTCCATAAGTTAGAATTTCTGCTGTTTTTGCAAGTGAAGTCAGCATCTTTACAGCATACTTGTCATCCTTGTTCAAAATGGCCCACTGTAAACCTGGAATGGAGAAGAGTCGGGCTTTGGCAGCAGCATAATCTTCCATTGTATGATGGTAATCCAGATGATCATGCGATAAATTGGTAAAAATCGCCTGGGTGAAGGGAATATCGGCAACTCTATATTGGCTTAATGCGTGCGAAGACACTTCCATACAGACGTGCTTAACTTGATTTTCCTGATAATTAAAGAGTAACTTCTGCAAACATAAAGCATCTGGCGTTGTATTATTTAAGGACTGCAAAGCACCAACCTGACCTTCACCAAGCGTGCCAATATAAGCTGCCTTTTGTTCTAATAAGGCATGAGCCTGCGCCAATTGATAGGCAATGGTTGTCTTCCCATTTGTTCCAGTCACACCAGTCAGTAAAAGCTTTTTTCCTGGGTGATCATAGAACCGACCAGCTATAGAAGAAAGCTTTATTGTTAAATGCTCTAATGCAATCAATGGAATCGATAATGATAAATTAGAGGGTGTAAATCCACCTGTAGGATCATAAATAACCGCTGCAGCTCCAGCCGTGCAAGCCATTTTGATATAATCTCGACCATCCGTAACAGCCCCAGGATAGGCTATAAACAAATCTCCTTTTTGCACCTGCCGACTATCATTTTGCAAGCCTGTAATTTCACATTCCGGTAATACGTCTTTTATCCATGGTTTTAGTAAATACTCTAATTTCATGATCGATCTCGAAATTGGATTGAAGTTCTGCATCATCTATATTCTTTGCTTTTAATGATACCAGTAAACTGAAGTCTTATATTCTCGACTATAGCCATTTTTTAGGGTTCGAATCCTCTCTAGTTGATAGCGGGCCCATAAGGAGCTTCGCATGGATACCACGGTCTATGCCGCGGTAATTCGTGCCATTCTATTTTCTCAAGTCATCGATTTAAAACGGCTTTGATAGTGCGCTTCTATGGTCTTTAATCTATTGCATTCCTTTACTTGAAAATGGCTAAAGTCTTATATTATTGTTCATCAGGTTGAATATCATATAAATGTAAAGCTGCTTTCATCACTTTGGCAAATAAGGGTGCAGCTACGGACGATCCATAATAATTTCGATGTGTAGGCTCGTGTATAACCACTACAACCACAAAGCGAGGATTAGAAACAGGGGCAATGCCGGCAAAGCTTGCAATATGACGGTTCGCTTCATAGCCATTTTTACCCGCAATGCGTGATGTCCCTGTTTTGCCTGCCACTCGATAACCCGCTATACGTGCATTACGCCCCGTACCATATTTACTGACGACTGCTTCCATCATGGTTAAAACCTGTTGCGCTGTTTTTTTCTTAATGACTTGTATAGCTGGAGAAGAATTGACATTATGCAGCAGACTTACAGGCATCAGTTTACCTTCGTTAGCAAAAATTAAATAGGCTTTTGCCAATTGCAAAGCAGTTACTGAAATTCCATAGCCAAATGCAAGCGTGGCATGAACAAATGGATTCGCATCTCTTGCACGTACCATCGAGCCACTGCTTTCACCTGGGAAAGCTGTTTCCGTGCGTTGTCCAAAACCGCAAGCAGAGAACAAATTTAAAAGATTTTCAGGCGGACTCGCAAGCACCAGTTTTGTTACACCAACATTACTTGAATGCTGTAAAATGCCAGTAACATCCAGTACACCGTAATTTCGACCATCTCTTACAGGGTGTCCATGAACCATGATCCAACTTGGATTGGTATCAATAATGGTGTCGGGTGTGAATAAACCTGATTCAAGGGCGCTGGCTATACTGAAGGGTTTAATCACAG
Organism: Legionella israelensis; assembly: GCF_004571175.1. Taxonomy (NCBI): domain Bacteria; kingdom Pseudomonadati; phylum Pseudomonadota; class Gammaproteobacteria; order Legionellales; family Legionellaceae; genus Legionella; species Legionella israelensis. The sequence goes on along the minus strand of NZ_CP038273.1, from coordinate 2,977,894 downwards.
AACCTGGCTCAAATGTATCTGTAGCCGCACGATTTCGATACTGGTCCTGGTCATAACGAGATCTGGAATTTGGATTATACGAAGGAACATTCACCATAGCCAATATTTCCCCGCTCTGGCTGTCCAATACTATAACTGATCCAGATTTAGCCGCAAACTCATTTACTGTTTTTGTCAACTCATTGTAAGCAAGGTATTGGAGCCTTCTATCTATACTCAATGGTAAATCATGCCCTGGACGAGGTTCTTTAATCACATCAAGCTCTTCAATAATTCGTCCTATACGATCTTTCAATACCCTTTTTTTCCCCATAATTCCCATAAGCCAATCTTGATAGGCCAGCTCTATACCTTCCAGCCCCTGATCATCAACATTGGTAAAACCAATCACATGCGCAACACTTTCTCCTTCCGGGTAATACCGCTTAAATTCATGTTGAAAATTTACACCGGCAATATTTAAATTTGAAATTTTTTTAGTTAATGTGGGCGGAATTTGTCGCGTCAGATAAATAAATTCTCTTGAACTCAGTTGCTTAACCTTGTCCATAAGTACTTGTGGGTTAATGTTCAGTAAATGCTTTAATTGTTTGAGTTGATGAGAATCAGGTGAAAATTCCTGGGGATTAATCCATACGGATTTAACGGATGTGCTTACTGCAAGAGGCGCTCCATTGCGATCGGTAATCATTCCTCGGTATGCAGGAATATCAAGTGTTCTTATGCTTCGGGCATTTCCCTGACCTTGTAAAAATTTTCGATCCAATACCATTAAGTCAATCATTCGCCATATCAATACCAACAACAGTATGCTAAAAAACAGCAAAATAATAACAAGTCGGGCAAAATGATGATTTTTTTTCATTGTATTTGTAAAATAAACTTTTTATCAGGGGGTGGCAGAATCATCCCCAGTTTATTATGAGCAAGTTGCTCTACGCGAGAAGAAGTTGCAAGGCTTGCCTGCTCGAGCAATAATTGTCCCCATTGCATTTGTAAGCGATGCTTCTGCTGTTCCGCCTGCTCAACCTGATTAAATTTTATTCGATAAGCATTGGTAGTATAAATAACTGCCATGGCGCTTAACAAAACAGCAAATGATAACACAATCACGAAAAAAAGTGACTTTGATAGGCGTAAATCTGTAAATTGGCCATTGAATAAGTTACTTTGATTAATCACCTTTGCTGCTGCGTTCATTGTTGTTTCTCCCCTATTCTCAATACAGCGCTTCTGGCTCTCAAATTGTCTTTAATTTCTGCTTCATCAGGTTTAATGGCTTTATTGATACGTTTAAAACGAATTTGAATCTCTTCATGTTTTAGCGGTATTTCTCGAGGTAAGGATGCCCCTTGTTCTTTGAACCGCATAAATTGTTTTACGATTCGATCTTCCAGAGAATGAAAGCTAATCACTACCAAACGTCCGCCGGGTGCCAACACGTCAAAACTTTGTTCAAGACAGCTTTTCAACTCGGCAAGCTCCTGATTAATGTAAATTCTGATGGCTTGAAATACTCGGGTTGCCGGATGTTTATGTTTTTCCCACTTTGGGTTGGCTGCTTTTACGATTTCCGCCAGTTGCATGGTCGTGGTAATGGGTGCCTTTTCTCTGGCTTCTACAATGGCTCGTGCAATACGCCTGGCGAAGCGTTCTTCACCATAGTCTTTAAATATCTGGGCCATTTCCTCCATTTCTGACGTATTGATAAAGGTTGCAGCATCCATGTTTTGAGTTGTATCCATCCGCATATCCAGAGGACCTTGATGGATAAAACTGAAGCCGCGTTCGGGATTATCAATCTGGGGTGATGACATGCCCAAATCAAGTAAAATCCCATTTACCTTTCCATAAACACCTGTTTGTTTTGCTATCTCTGAAAGTTGTGCGTAAGACGCATGAAAAATAGAGAATCGTTTATCATTAGCAAATATCTTACGAGCATGATCAATGGCTTCGGGATCTTTATCAATTGCGATCAAATATCCGCTATCACCCAGAGCCTTTAAGATTTCCCGACTGTGTCCCCCACGCCCAAACGTTCCATCGATATAAATGCCCTGGCTTTTTATCGCCAGTCCCTCGATGGATTCATGTAATAAAACAGATTGATGGGTGGTCATATCAGTTCTCACTATAATGAAATATCTCTCAGTTCTTCCGGCAACCCCTCTTTTTTTGAAGCCTCTTCAGCTAACCATTGCTCACGCCTAGATTGCCATAATTGTTCATCCCAAACTTCAAATTTATTTCCCTGGCCTATCATGACAACTTTTTTTTCAAGCTTTGCATATTCGCGCAACACTGGTGGCACTAATACCCGACCATTCGCATCAAGCTCGACATCGGTCGCATGCCCAATCAACAGACGTTGTATACGACGAGCAGTCGCATTAAAACTGGGTAATTTCTGTAACTTGTCCTCAATGAGTTGCCATTGAGAAGCCGGATAAAGCAGAAGACAGGTTTCTTCCGTGTCAATAGTGATAACCAAGGATTTTCTCTCACCTTCGCCCAAAGCGTCTCGATACCGCGTTGGCATGGCAAGGCGACCTTTCGTATCAATGGTGATGGCATTTATTCCACGGAACATGTTCTTCTTTTGTAGGGTTACCCACAAATCTCCACTTTTTTATTATTTTAACCCACTTTTCTACACTATAGAAACAGATTTTCACTCGCGTCAAGAAAAAACAGATTTTTTTGATAAATTTTTGATAAAACTGGCAGGATTGATAAAGGCGTTTCTAGTTAGACCATTAAATGAAAATTATCAGGAATAATGCAGCATATATGAGAGGAGAACAGCAAAATATGAGAATCAACCGCTCAATTATTTTTACCGACTGCAAATTTAGGGCATGTTCTAGCGAAAATCGTTCATTAGCGCCGAAAGCCTTACCCCTTGTAAGACCAGATCAGGGACATGCACATCAAATAAATCTTGATTTTCAAACAAAGAAGCAAATCCCCCTGTTGCAAGTACAAGAACTTCCTCATTTGCAAAAGCTTCTGATTTAAGCCTCTGTATTAATTCCCGTCCTGCACCCAGAGCACCGTAATACACGCCAGATTGAATGCTTTCAATGGTGGAACGACCAATCACTTGCTGGGTTTTCACAATTTCTACTGGCGGGAGTTTTGCAGTATTCGTTGATAAAGAATCCACAGACAAACGTATCCCTGAAAGAATAACACCGCCAAGATAGGATTTTTGAGCGTTGATCACACAGAAAGTGGTGGCTGTACCGAAATCGATGATAATTATGTTCTGATTAGGGTAAAAATGAACAGCAGCAATGGAGTTTGCAATGCGATCGGCACCAATTTCCAAAGGATTTCGATATTTGAGATTTAAGCCGGTTTTCACGCCAGCCTGAAGAAAAAAAGGCTCAATTGAAAAATATTTAAGGCAGGCAGAGCGCAATGAATAATCAATCTGAGGCACAACCGAACAAATGGCAATTTGATGAATAGCTTCTGGAGAGCAATTATTTTCACGCAGCACGCTCTTTAAAAAAATTCCTAATTCATCTGAGGTAATAACTTTGGAAGTATGACGAAAACGCACACGAATGTCGTCTCCTGCAAATACACCGCCATAGATATGCGAATTTCCTACATCAAGACAGAGAATCATAGTAAAACATGAAGGACTGAAAAAAAGAGATAGTATGATTAGTCATGGTGTTAATCAAGTGTTTCTTAGGTTCCATGAACAAAATTTTTTGCTTCAATGGATGAAATGAGGACATCTAGCTTGCTTTCACCTGATACATTGTTGCCACCCCAAATACAGTGGGATGGCCTCACGCAAACAGAGTTAATCGAAAAATTCTTTTTTAATATGGTTTAACGATAACCGTAGTGCCTATATCAACAAAACTTTCATTTAACCATTTTGCAGCACTTGGCAATACCCGAATACAACCATGGCTGGCGTTATAATTAGGCACTTCATAGGCTCCATGGATAGAATAACCACCATTAAAGTGCATACAATGAGGCATGCGTGCCCCGCCATTCGTCTCAATAGGGTATTTACTGGATGTACATTCCTCCCCTTTCTTCGAATAAACTCTGAATCGTCCTACTACGGTTCGGCAACTTCTGCCGATATCTTCACAGAAATCCTTACCGCCTGATGCACGACCTGTTTTTATCCTATTACCTTGAGCATCATAGGCAGCCCAGGATGTCACGCGAGGATCAAATATAAACACCTTACGGCCTGTAGCTTTTCGTTTTTCAGGAAAATGGTATGTACCTTTATTATCAAAACTGTGGTGCATGGTGTAATGGACATTTCCGCCATCATCAACCACAGAAACTGAGCGATCCATCGAGGCGCAAGATGTCAGTAAAACAAACGCTGGTACGATTGCTAATTGTCTTTTCACGATGTTTCTCCCTCTTTTTTTAAAATTATCGGGAGAATTTGAAATTAGTTTAGTAATTTTTATAAAAAAATTTTACTATTTGTTTTTTTTAAGCTCTAACAGCTCGTTTTTCATATCTTTTTTTATTTTTTCAGGTAACATTTCAAGAATTGCCAGTACCAATTGTTTATCAGAGCATTCAAAACATCCTCCTCGTGGAGGCATGGCATTAAAACCTTCCGACGCACGTTGGAATAAACGATCTGCCCCCTGCCTGACACGCGCCTCCCAATCGTCTATATTTTGCTTACGAGGAGCACCTATTGGGATCAGAGGTTTTGATGCATGACAGCTAATACAAAAATGTTTCACAATCTGCTCACCCTCATTATTTGATCCGGCAATTTGATTTAAAAAATCTTGTGGGTGGTGGCTATTTGCATATACCGTCATTGATAAAAAAACAGGTATAACTCGTTGAATGGCTTTAAACACATACATCTCAGTAAAATTAAACTTTCATTGATTTTGACGGTGGATTAAACCATAGAGATAAGCCATGAGTAAAGAAATCAAATTTGAATTAATGCCATACATAACATTTATAATATAAGGAAATTGATCTTTGCTCATGAACAAAATAAATTGTACGAGAGGTATCCAAAAAATTGGACATTCTTAAATATTTGTCTATTCTATATATCTATGGGCCATATCCGAACGGCTTGAAAGCTGAAGAGTTTTTCACTGCCGATAATAAGCCTGAAACGGTTAAAAAATCAGTCGATTTTTATTAAGGATTTTGTAAAAGGAGCCGATAATATGGAAAATGTTATTGAGAGAAATCCAATGGTTGATGAAGTTGATGAAACGACTATATTTAAATCCTTTCATTCAAAAAAGCAAATTAATTTTGCCCAAAAAACCATGCCCAATATGCAAATAAAAGAAGAAAATACATCGACTGAGAATGCATCCGGACAAATAGAAGCACTTAAAGCCTATATTTTAAATGCCCTCGAGGTCGACCATATCAAAGTCTCTCATTTTAAAACAGAAATTCAATCAGGCCGATATAAGATCAATAGCGATACAATAGCTTCTCAATTACTTACAACCATGGAGTTTGCTTAGAGCATGTCATCTTGAGATTTTTTGGCTGCCAATAATGTCGTGATGACACGCTTTAGCGCTTTAGCTGAGTGATTTAAATTTAATTGTAGATATTAGCCGCACTTTTTGTAGCCAGGAAACGAAAGAAGACACCTAACATTACCGCCATTAACGCATTATTTTCGCCATTATAATCATCAGAAATAAAAAAAATTAACAAAATTGCAAGTTTCTTGTAAAAAATGCTTTTTTATTCTGATTATGATCATTTTTTATCCTATATTTTATAACAGGGATGTATTATTTCTGTGGTGAACTATGGCTCTTAAAAATGGCAGCGGTCAAATTGCAGCAGTAAATGGTCTGTTGCTTCGAAAAAATATCAATGGCGAGATATCTATAGCAAAGCAGGGTGCAATCCTTAATGATGGTGATATTCTTACCCTTATAACAGGCAATGCCTATGCTAAATTTTTAAATGGATTTCCAACAATTTTGCAAATCAGCAAACCGATCATCCTTGACGGCATAAGCCCACTACTAAAAGCAGCAACTAAAGAAACCCTTCTGGAACATATTATAGAAGAAGCCATTAAAAAGGGTATCGATCCTAGTGTCATTCTGGAAGCTCTCGAAGAAACCGCCGCTGGAGAAGGGGGCAGCCTGGAAATGAATGAAGGAAGTGATTTTATTATCCTGAATCCTTTATACAGCCTCGGTGGTGTGGCAGCAGGTTACCCCACAAAACCAATCAATCAATCTTTTAATGAAAATATAGAAAGCAGTTTTCTTTTTAAACCAAATGACTCGAATCATGCTGGTTTCAATATCTTAGCTGAACCCGACCAAACAGAGTCCAATCCACCAGAACCACCAGAACCTGCATTAATAAATAATTTGGTTATCAATGTTCATGATGATGCCCTAGCATCTGGTATCACTGAAAATCAAACACAAACTTCAACTCAGACCGTATCTTTGACTTCGCTTTTCAATCCTTCCTCAAACATAAATTTTGAATGGAGCGGCAACATTAATTCATTACCAAAATTTACTGTGCAAGGAAACGATGTTCTGTTCTCTGTCAAAGGAGATACTTTATCAGCGGAAGTTAATATTAAGGGGCAAATCCAGACAGTCTTTACATTTACACTGAACGATGATGGAACCCTGACGAAAAATCTTTTAATGGCAATCGATCATCCAAATGCCAATAATGATGACTCTGAGATATTCAGCTTTGATTTATCTCCACTGATACGTGCCATTTTTAATGGTGGAGATTCAATAATACTTCCCCCCAGTACGGTTTTAGTAAACATTGAGGATGATGTACCGATAGCCATTCCAAAACCTGGTACAGTTACAACGTCTTTAGATGAATCAGCTCTAATGCCTGAAGGTGATGGTGTGCACATTGCTACCATTCCAGCAAACAAGATTTCGGATCTGTTTGAAACACCAAAATTCGGCGCCGATGAAAATGGAACAGTAACTTACAGCCTTAAGGCTGTTGATGATGCCCCCACGGGGCTCTGGTTTACAGGCGAATCTGCGATTACTGAAGAAATTCGCCTGATCAAAGTATCGGATGATCAATACGAAGGACGCAGAGGCGGAGATGGCGGAAAACTTGCCTTCACCGTTCAAATTAACAATACAACAGGGGAAGTTACCATTACTCTGGCAAATGACGTAGCACTTCATCATCCTGATGCCTCTAATCACGACGATGCATTAACCTTAGCTAACAGTGCAGCCATTCATGTCGTACAAACCGTCACCGATGGAGATGGGGACAGCACCTCCGCCACCAGCACCAATCCTCTCCAGATTTCCTTTGATGACGACGGCCCTGCCCTTGATATCACCGCCAGCGACAATGTCCTGCTGCTTGATGAAAGCACAGGAGGAGCGCCTAATGAAAACGATGAAACACTATCGACTGACCCCAATGACATCGGCTATGCCAAACTCAGTGCCAGTGAACTGTTCACCCTCAGCACCAATGCCGGTGCGGATGGAGAGCAATCCTTAAGTTTCCAACTGGTGGTGAATGACAGTGATTCAGGCCTCACCGAAACTGCCACCGGCGATGCCATTGTCCTCTCTGCCAATGAAAACGGTACCGAAGTCTATGGACAAAACAGCAGCGATGGCCTCGTCTTTAAAATCGTCATCGACCCCAACACAGGCAATGTCGAAGTCTTTCAGTACAGTGCCATTGTGCATGATAACCCAAGCGATCCTGATGAAGCCGATACCCCCAAAACCCTGGCTCAAGATGCCCTCTCACTCAAAACCACCCTTATCGATGGGGACGGCGACATCGCCGAAGACAGCTTCGACCTGGGACAACTTATCCACTTCGAAGACGATGGACCGGTCGCTCAACTTGAATTAAATGGTAATACCGTCACTCTCGATGAATCCATCGGCATCGATAACAATGACCCCAATGCCCATACCGACGATGACATCAGTAATAACCCTTTCCCCGCCGCTTACGGAACACCCATTGGATTGATCAGTGATGTGGCGCTGGTTGAAGGCAGTGCTCTTTTTGGCTCTGATGGACCGGCAATCACTCCAACAACCGATACCGGCTCAGAAGAAGCTCCTTCTGTCGGTGATGAAACAGCAGCTGATGAAGCCCCTGCTACTGCCCCCAGAGCCGGAGCAGAAGCTGAAGATGCTGCTTCCGCTGCCCGCGACACTCGAACAGAGGCCGATGAAGCCGCTTCCGCTGCCCTCGATGATAGAATAGAGATTGAAGATACTGCTTCTGCTGTCGACGGTGTTGAAGTGGAGGCGGAAGAAGTCGATTCTACGCTCGGCGATGTTAGAGCAGAAGTTGAAGATGCCTTGTCTGCTGTAGACAGAGTTGAAGCAGAAGCTGAAGAAGTCGTTGAGGCAGGCACTGAAGCAGAAGCTGAAGAAACCGTTGAGGCAGGCGCTGAAGCAGAAGCTGAGGAAACCGCTGAGGCAGACGCTGAAGCAGAAGCGGAGGATGAAAACAATGATTCATTACCTGACAGCGGTGGTACGGCTACCGACAGCATCCCAAGTATCCAATATGCTTTAAACCTCACCCAGGGAGAAGGAAGTGATTCTGGATTGAAAACCACCACCGGTACCAGCATCCATCTTTATCTCGAAGACAACGGTGATGTGACCGGACGTGCCGGCTCATCCACAGACTCCGTAGCTTTTGCCATTCGCATCGATGAAACGACAGGAAAAGTAACGGTCGCGCAGTATTTATCTCTTCAGCATCCGGATGCGCCAGAAAATGACGATGAAGCCATAAACCTCTCAGGCAAACTCGATATCGTCATCACCGCCACTGACGGCGATGGTGACCAGAACAGCAACAGCATCGATATCGGTGCCAATATACGCTTCGAAGACGATGGACCGGCCATTTCGGTGGCGGTGAATGATGGTAATTCCATCGTATTGAACACACAGGACGCTGATACCATAGGTAACGCCTCCGATACCGCCACCGCTTCCTTTGCTGCCGCTTTTTCCATCGACAGTTCCTCTTATGGAAGCGATGGAGCCGGAAGCATTGACTGGAATTATCAGCTTAACCTGATGGCAGATGCCCCTCTTAACTCCACAATGACCAGTGGAGGTCAGGCCATTTACCTGTACGAGGTCGATGGAGACATCATCGGCTCAACAGCCAGCGACCAAAACGACATCAATACAGCCAATACCATCTTCTCCCTCAGCGTCGATGCCGGTACAGGAGACGTCACACTAACGCAAATGCAGGAAATCGACCACCCGCTTCCAGGCGATAATGCCAATTACAGCCAACAAAGCCTAGTGCTTAACACCGGCTTAATCGCCTTAACGGCCGAAGCCATCATCACCGACGGCGATAACGACACCGCCATCGACTCACAGCAACTGGACTTAGGTGGAAATCTTATCTTTGATGACGACGGCCCTGCCCTTGATATCACCGCCAGCGACAATGTCCTGCTGCTTGATGAAAGCACAGGAGGAGCGCCTAATGAAAACGATGAAACACTATCGACTGACCCCAATGACATCGGCTATGCCAAACTCAGTGCCAGTGAACTGTTCACCCTCAGCACCAATGCCGGTGCGGATGGAGAGCAATCCTTAAGTTTCCAACTGGCGGTGAATGACAGTGATTCAGGCCTCACCGAAACTGCCACCGGCGATGCCATTGTCCTCTCTGCCAATGAAAACGGTACCGAAGTCTATGGACAAAACAGCAGCGATGGCCTCGTCTTTAAAATCGTCATCGACCCCAACACAGGCAATGTCGAAGTCTTTCAGTACAGTGCCATTGTGCATGATAACCCAAGCGATCCTGATGAAGCCGATACCCCCAAAACCCTGGCTCAAGATGCCCTCTCACTCAAAACCACCCTTATCGATGGGGACGGCGACATCGCCGAAGACAACTTCGACCTGGGACAACTTATCCACTTCGAAGACGATGGGCCTGTTATTAATGCTGATCCACCGGACAACTTTGAACCATGGCAAAGCCCGGATATATCACATATCACCTTATATTGGCGACAAGCCGATGATGGGCATCTGGAAGATACACGAGGCAACGGCAAAGACCCGGATGGATGGTTTACCGTCAAAATTGATAATTATCGAGGAAGCCCTGATTTAGATGACGAAATTGGCCGAATTCTTGATTTTTTAGTATCAGAAGAAGTGATTGAAGAATCCGATAAAGATAGTTTGGTTGGGGTTGCCATAAAAGGAGGTCAACAGGAATTATGGTATGATTACGATACAGCAAACTCTGATCCAAATTCTGATTCACATCCAAACGATATTCCCGATTTTCCGATAGAGAAAAACGAACTTGATATGACCTATGCTTGGGGTGATGTGCTAGCATCAGGTATTCCTCCTTCTAATACCTCATCCCAACAAACCATTACTCTGGATGAAAATGACTTATCGGAGGAAAATTCATTAGTATCCTCTGGCCAGATAGATATTTCATATGGCTCTGATGGTGTGGGTGGTCTTACGCTTTCAGACAGTGGAGCGCCAGACGGTTATACTTATACACTAAACCAAAATGCTACGGTTCTTACAGTCCGTGATCATGAAACTAACACCGATGTAATGAAAATCAGTATTATTAATGCGGCTACAGGAGAATATGAAGTCGAATTATTATCCCCGTTAACACATCCAACTTCAGAAGATATTTTGTCATTTAATATTGGCTTTACAGCCACTGACGGCGATGGTGATGCTGTAACAGGTTCATTTGGCATTAATGTCATTAACGATGGTCATCCTGTTGCCTATGATAACAAAGCGAAAGTAGACGAGCTCTCAGATTATCTTAATATTTATTTTGTATTGGATGTTTCTGGAAGTATGGGTTGGAAAATTGACCCAGTTACCGGTGAAACAATATACAGTTGGTGGGGGCCTATTGAAGGCTCTCCAAATCGATTGGAATTAGCCAAGGAAGCTTTAGTCAATTTAACAGAACAATATTCAAACATTAATGGAGAAGCCTTGATAACTGTCGTACCCTTTTCATCCGGCAGAGGAGACAACGGCGCTTTTGCTTCTCAAACTTTTAATGTTCTCACACCGGCAGGCCTGCAAGCTGCCAAAGATTTTATTAATGAGCTTGACGTGGGTGAAGGATCACTTGGAACAGGAACGGAATACAATGATGCTTTAAATATTACACGGGAGCAATTAGAAGCTGATCTGGCAAACTCTGCTTTGGATAATTATGAAAATAAAGTGTATTTCTTATCCGATGGCATGCCCAGCCCTAATGCAGAAGCTCCAGCAAGCTGGCAGGGATTTGTTGATGGCAATAATATTGATGTTATTCCTGTAGGCATTGGTGATTTTGATACAGGTGGCTTAGTTGCGGTCGGTAATTCAGGAGATGAGATTATTCAGGTCATTAATCCAAATGAGTTATCCGCTATTTTGGAAAATCAAATTTCTCATATTGCAACTGGAAATGTTGTTACTGACTTAAACAGTCATGGAGAAATTGACACTTATGGTGAAGATGGTCATGCTGCAGGCACACCGCTGGTTATCTCCATTGAACATAACGGTGTAACTTATCAATTTGGGGATTACTCGCAAAATACTGATGGGCATTATGTTGCTACGATAGAAACAGAATTAGGCGGGCAATTAATATTTAATTTCTCAACGGGAGATTATCAATATACAGCTCCGGTTGTTTCTGGAGATAATGAGGAAAGATTTGAATATACGATTCAGGATGCCGATGGTGATACGGCGAGTGCCTTTTTGACCATCTGCATACATGACACCTCACCGCCTGAATTTATTGTCGGCACCAATGTAGATGATCAAGATACCAGCGATACAGCCTATGCCGTTGGAGATGGTAAAGGTACGATCACAGGTGATGGAGCAGGGGATATTCTGGTAGGCGATACAGGGGGACAGGAGCAAACAGGCAAAGTGGCGAATCTTGCATTTGTTCTCGATGTTTCCGGCAGTATGAATGATAATTTAGGAGACAGTAATCAAAGTAAGCTCGACGTTTTAAAAACAACCATGAGCAATTTTCTAACACAATTATCCGAAACTGAAAATGCTGCCATAAGGGTACATATCGTACCTTTTGCCAGCATTGCCCTCGCTCCACAAACCTTTGATATCAGCAGCGGCGAATTAACCAGTGCCTTAAACTATATTGAGGCATTAGAAGCTAATGGCGGTACCAACTATGAAGCGGCTTTAGGTACAGCAAATAATTGGTTTAGTGATCCAAGCCATTTGTTAGCTAATGCAGATTTTCAGCAAACGATATTTTTAACCGATGGCCTGCCTACTTTATATACTGATGGTGATTCGACCGATTATACCAATGAAAACAAAGTATTTGGTCACGGGCAGCATGTTGAAAAAGTATTGATAGAAAATCTCTATGGAAATCATGAGGGAGAAGAAGTTACACGCGATATATTAAACAACATCGGCGAAACTGATAGCAGAGATCTGGACGGTCGTCAGGATTATGTTTATGACCAAGATGATGATGGTGACTTTGAAACCATTCCTACTACAAGTGATTTCATTGAAAGTGTTCCAGATACGTACAGTGAAGTGGACGCATTAAAAGCTCACGGTCCTCTGCGAGCCATATCTCTGGAAAATTCCGAAGCCACCACTTATTTGAACAACATTGACAGCGAAGGTCAGGCCTATCAAGTTGGTTCACAGGAATTATTGCAGGAGATTTTAAATGACCTCAGTCCATTAAACAGCTTAAACGCAGCAGGTGATGATCGAATTATTGGTGCCGGTGGAGATGATATCATTTTTGGTGATTCTTTATATACCGATCTTCTAGCTGATAATGAGGGTTTAAATATGCCCGACGGTTCTGGGTGGGCTGTATTTGAGGAATTAGAAAATAATCATGCCGATTGGGATCGGCAGGATACTATCGATTATATTAATAATCATTCAGATGAACTGGCACAACAAACTGTTCTTCCCAATGGTAGTGGTAGAGCAGGCGGCAATGATTACATTGAAGGAGGCGCTGGAAATGATCATATCTACAGCCAGGAAGGAGCAGATACCGTGGACGGTGGGTCAGGAAATAACACCATTGATCTGGGTATCGATTCAGACGCCGATGCACTTATCTTCAATATTGAAACCTTAGATGGAAATAATACCATTATTAATTTTGACAAAAACGTAGATTACCTGCACTTTGAGAATGTTCTTACAGAAAATAGCGGTGGCAATATTGATGACTTAGACAGCTTACTTGACCCAGAAAATGCTTTTGAAAACACAGGACTAAATAATGAAGATTTGACTGTGAACTTTCAAAATGGCGCATCTATTACTTTCGTTGGCGTGGGTCTTGATGCCTCAACCATGAATTCCATGCAGGATATTACTCCGAATATTGTTGTTAATGAAATAAGTATTTAACAAGGAATGTGTAATGATAACTCCATACATCCATACCTCGCAGGAAATCCCAAGACCTGATGAGATACCGCAACCTCCTGATGAGGTCCCATCAAAACCAGATTATCCTGAACCACCTCCTGCGGACTTGCCAGAACCTGAGCCGGCAGATATACCGGAACCTGAACCCGACGATTCACCCGAGCCTTTGCCGGATCATCCGGATTGGCGTTGAACTGGCACAACACCTACCTGGCTTGCATACGCAAAGCACCATCAAGCCGAATCACTTCTCCATTGATCATAGCATTCTCTATAATATGCTGTACCAGCGCCGCAAACTCTTCCGGTTTGCCTAATCGTTTAGGAAATGTTACGGTAGCCGCAAGATTGTCCTGCACTTCCTGCGGCATATTTAATAATAGTGGTGTAGCAATTAATCCTGGAGCAATGGCATTTACCCTTATGGCAAATTGTGCCAATTCCCTTGCAGCAGGCAAAGTCATAGAGACAATGCCACCTTTTGAGGCACTATAAGCTAATTGGCCAATCTGTCCCTCATAAGCCGCAATTGAGGCTGTATTAATAATAACACCACGCTCATTAGACCCGCTGTCCACATCCAACCGAGTCATCACCTCTGATGCCACGCGCATAACATTAAAAGTTCCTACCAGATTTACATCAATCACTTTCCTGAAATCTGCTAAAGGCATGGCGCCTTCTTTTCCTACCATACGCTTTGCTGGAGCTATCCCCGCACAGTTAATACAAACTCTCGGCGTACCCACTTCTTCAATCGTTTGCTGCATGGCTTTTTCAACCGATTGCTCATCACTGACATCACAACAAATGGAAAGCTTTGCGGAAGACTCAGTTATTTCCTGTTGGTCCCAGGCAATAACACGCATACCACATTGACTTAACCATTCTACACACGTCTTTCCCATGCCCGAAGCACCACCTGTGACCAAAGCAATATGATTATCTAAATTCATTTTACCGTCCTATTGAAGAAATTCTTTACTTAGGGACTTAAACTCTGGAGTTCCTGCTTTTTTCACCCATTCGAAAAAAACCATTTCCGTTGTAATCAGATGGATTCCGGCTTGCTTCATCCGCTTTAGTCCATATTTTAAATCCACTTCGTGCCGACTGCTTACTGCATCTACCACAACAAATACTTCATAGCCAGCTTCCTTCATTTCCATCGCTGTTTGTAAAACACAAACATGGGCTTCAATGCCTGCCAATATCAGCTGAGTTTTTTCAAGTTGATTTAAGCGTTCAGTATATACGGCCTCCTGCATACAGGAGAAAGAAACCTTGGAAATAAAATCTTTGGTATTTATCATTGAGCGAAGCGACTCTACCGTTCCACCTAATCCTTGGGGGTATTGTTCACTGACCAAAATGGGAACCTGCATTTTAATGGCCAGTTTTTCAAGCCACTGGCAACGTAGAATCATTGAAGAAGAATTTAAAACCAAAGGCGATAATTTTTCCTGAACGTCGATAATGAGTAGAGCTGATTTATTTTTATTGAGTAACATTGATAAATCCTTTTAGCGAAAGAAAAAAACATTAAAAACCAAAATGGAGTATCTAGGTTCTGTGAACTTAAAATTCCAAGTGATTTAAATAACCTCATCTCGACTTTAGCCATTTTTCCGGACTCCGTGGCTTAACCACGGGGTCCATAAAGGAGGTAATTTGTATTTATCAAAGTCTTGTAAAATAGCTTTGATAAATACATTGACCATGGACACCGCGGTCGAGGCCGCGGTGATTTTGCTGCGAACATGGCTGAAGTCGAGCTCATATAACTTAAATGAAGTGCGAATTCCTGTGTTTGCCCACCAGATCCAGCAATATATACAGGCTTCATTGGTTTCGTGGCCAAACCGGGAGTTCGAAATTCATGAAATTATTCATATTAATAAGCAGCGATGTCAATGGTTCTGATCTTATGGGTGATTTTTTTACCACTTCTGAGAACGGTAATACTGATTTCATCCCCTACGTTTATTTTGGTCAATAAATTATATAAAGCATCATAATTTTTTATTGGATGACCATTCACTGCTACGATAACATCGCCAAGAACAAGATGTCCCCAGTTGTTTCTATAAGTTCCCCGCAATCCTGCTTTATCAGCTGGAGTATGCGGAATAACTTCTGCAATTAATATCCCTTCTTTTACTCCCAGACGGGCAGCAATGTTAGGCTCAACGCGCTGAATGCCGATGCCGGCAAGAACGATGCGGCCATATTTAATGATTTGATTGACGATACGATGAATTTCATCTGCAGGTACAGCAAATCCAATCCCGGCCGAAGCACCGGAATTGGAATAAATCATTGTATTTAAACCAATTAAACGGCCAGCGCTGTCCAGTAAGGGGCCGCCCGAGTTACCGGGATTTACGGATGCATCTGTTTGAATCATGTCTCTGATGGTCACACCACCTATACCTGGAACCTGCCGTCCCAACGCCGAAATAACGCCTGTAGTTAAAGTATGATCCAGACCAAAAGGATTTCCTATGGCTATCGCCTTTTGTCCTACCAATAAATCACTGGTATGCGTTAACTCAAAAGGTTTAATGTCTTTTATTTTTGCCAATACTTTAGGTGATTTGATTTTTAAAACGGCAATATCTTTACGAGGCTCAACCCCAAGAACTTTTACAGGTACAGTGATGTTGTCTATGGTTACAGCGAGATTATCCGTACCCCGCACCACATGAAAATTTGTAACAATATGCCCTTCATTATCCCAAAGGATTCCTGAACCTGCCCCATCTGAAACATGTGTGACTTCAAAAGAACGATTGACGACCGTAGCAATGCGATGAACGAAAACGACTTTTGATGCAGATTTTTGAAAAATTTCAATGGTATTACGTTCATTGGGCAGTAAACTATCGAGGTTAACGCCAAAGGCTGAAGTACAAGTTAAAAAACTTATTAAAAAAAGGCTAAGATATTGTCTCATCATTGTCATCATTATCAAACTCCATGCCTGAGGCACCAGACAAATACTTGCGGACATTTTGACGTTTTAATAATTTTTCAATCACCGGAGCAGGAAAATCAGTTATAGTTATAATATTTTTTTCAATCAATATATCAATTAAATCTTCGAGTACGCGGATAAATTGAATATCTGATATTAAAAAATTAAACTCTTCTGATTTATCACTATGAATGAAAAAATCAAGCAGTTCTGGATTATCAAGGCTTATTTCTTCTAAACCTGCTCTTTTTGTATTAAAAAGAGCATAAATTTTACCATTTTTATCCCGTTTTACATAGACCACGAGTGCTTCCTGAATATTTTATTTTTTTCTGATAATCACAAGTAAAATTTTTTGTGAGCATTTTATACAATGTAATTGTAGCGCAAAATCCTCTGGAACAAAAAAACAGACTGCATTCCAGCAAGTAAAAATATTTGCTGAAGTATAATGACCATAAGCAGTAATTAGTACAAAGTCATCTACAGATCTTTTAAATTAAAAATTCAGCTTCTTTATCGAGATCAATATCTTCGTCAGTAACTTCATCCTCATCATAGTCATTTTCTTCGCCGTTAATGTCTTTTTCTATCTCACTCACATCTTCTCGGTGTTCTTTTTCCTTCGTAACCTGATCAAGAGAAATACCGTTGGACAGTTTAAAGAATTGTAATAAAAACTGTACAGGAGCCATTATCAGCATTTTAAAAGTCGAAGTGCCTGCTTTTATGCTTTCTCGGGTAATATTTTCGCTGTCATCAATATGGCGGATGAAAATTTTCTCAAGCATGCCGGTTTGTTTACGATAGAGTTCGTCAAGCTGTTTATTACGACTCATTTCCTGGTCGATTAAATGTTCTTGCAATTGTGTATGTGTATCCCAAAGAGTTGAGCGTCTTTTCTGCAATTCTTTTAATTCATTGTCATAAAAACTGATCTCTTTATCGATTTCTTTTTTTAATCGATCACAAGTTTCCATTCTTTCCTTGATAATTCCTTTATCAATAATGCCTGCGGACTCTTTGAGAGTGACTTGGCTATATCGCTCAATCAATTGGAATTTTTTTTGCAGAATTTCTTCAATTTTATTATCGAGATAAACAATTGCATCCTTGTTGGAGCCAAGAACCTTATAGTGGGAATCAAAACGTTTATTGGTCTCCATTTGTAAACGCATTTTTTCCAATTCTTTGACTTCCTTCGCAAGTGCTCTCTGTTGAGCCTTATCGTTTAGATGCTTGTCACGACTTAACAGTAGCTGCCTTATAAAAGCAACTAAAGCAACTGCGCCCCCAAAGGAAACAGCACATATAACTGCTATAGTAACCGGTTCCATAGTCACCCTCCTTAGTGATGCAAATGTATCAGCTGGGTATGTACTTCGATAGCAAAATAACGGTTGAACTTGTCAAAGGAATCAACTACGGGCCATTGCTCAGAGTTATCACACATACGACTCATTTCGGTTTCGAATACAGGCATGTAATAATATTTAAGAAAAGGTTTAATTTCCCTTAAATCAGCAAAATTTTTAATGACAACTGTGGCATTCTCTGCCAAATGAGATAACTCAACTCTTTCGAGCACATCAGATAACTCTCCATCATTTTCCACGGCTGATTGCATCCATTTTAATAATACGGAGCGTGGCTTTATCCTTAAGAGATGTTTTCCTTCTTTTATAGAAGGCTCCATCAAGACAATCTGTGAGTGCAATTCGAATTTAAAACAACATAAAAAATCCAGGAAACTGGCTTCTATTTCATTACAAGCTTCATCACCCAACCAACGCTGGATTTCATGTCTAAACATCGTCACAAAATGAGATTCAATCTCATCAAGTGTTGCCTCATCATTGTCTTGCTTGCGAATAACATAAGCTGTCTTATCCGTTTGCAATGTCTTGAAATCCGGCAAATTTTCTTCACCAATCTGCGATGCTAGAAAAGATAAAAAAACCTTGGTGGGCTTTAGAATGACAACTTCCCATTGACTTGGTTGCATAGTGCTCTCCTTGATCATATTGACTCATCCTGAGTAAATTTTGAAAAGCCACATCTATTTTATACATGAACGTATAAATTTTCAGTTGTTCTAATAAAAACAACAGCCTATCCAAAGGCCGTAACCGCAAAGCAAGACAATTTAAGAGTTGTTTTTTATAAGAGGTATCAATCATAATATCATTAATGAATTTAAAAATACAAGATTTTTTCAGTATTTTTTACTCATGTTAAGCAGCTTCGTCTTTTGCTAAAAAATACTGGAGCCTATTGACAATTGCTCTATAGTTCCTACATACCACGGCCATATCATTACCCATAAGTATGTCCAAAAGCGCGTGTAAATACTTCACGCGCTTTAATATATTCATAAAGGGTTCGTAAACCTTTCCACATCACAATAGGACCGGGCTCACCGTCATGCTTTCGTCCGAGAAAACCTCCTAATTGGGCAATCATTCTCAGAGTATCTTTCAGGGTTGGGGGTTCATTTGGAGGGGGTTTTTCATAGATCATAACATAGGCGGTTTGCCATTCTATGGGCTCAAATAGACATTCACTGCTTAATGATGGGGAAGCACGACCAACCATGGTCATGAACAAAATACGCCAAGCAACAATAAGATACAGAGCGAGGCAAGGGTCAAATCGTTGCTTGTTGCTTAACTGCAATTTTTCAATAGCGCATCCGCTTTTCAATACCTTGAAAAAAATTTCGATCTGCCAGCGACATAAGTACCATTGAATTACTTGTAACGCTGCTTCCAAGTTGGATATAGGTACACTGGTTAAAAGTGTCCACTCGATTGCTTTCTCTCCAGGCGGTGGGTTTGTCTCTGTGGCAATGATTGTTGTTATTTTAACGGGGGTAAAACCTTCTTTTGCTTTATCCCGAGGAGGGAGCAAAGTCACTTCTTTTGCATAAATATCTTGTGCTACTTCTCGTTTTTTTCTATTTCCAAATGAGGACGTAGTAAATGTTATTTTTCCAATACTGGAAGAGGCTTTTACGCTTGTTTTTAATTTATTGCGTTTTTTAGGTTGATTCTCATCCAAAATAGAACGATCGAATGTTGCTCTAATCACCCAATCGGCAGTTCCTTTAGCGAAAGCTGTATTCGCTTCATGATAGATATCATAAATATCACCTTCTCTATCAGCAATATAAACAAATTGAGTATCGGGCATTGCCTTAGCAAGTTTTGTGGCTTTTTTATAACCTCTGACCCACCGGTAACTTTCCTTGTCTTTTATTGCTTTTGAATCACGTTCAGCTCTTCGTTCTTCTGAGCTTCGATGCGTAAATTTTTCCCGTGACCACTGTTCATAGTCAACTACTCCTAAACATTCGCGGTTGGGCGTTACCGCAAGAGTGGGATGAAGAAAAAGACCCCGCACGTTATCTTGTTGAATAGGGCCAATATCTTCACGTTCTTTTTGACCGCTATAGTTAAGCGTTGTTGTGTCTTGAAGCAATAAGATAATCGGATGTTCTTTAATTCGCTTAAGGGTGGCTATGCGATGAGGTTTTATAATTTTTTTTGCGGTAACCGTATTATTCTCAAAAAATCGATAGGCTGCTTTGGTTTCCGACCAACCTTTACAACTTTCAGGTATACTTGATGTTGGTTTATCACTAAACCTTTTTAATAACTCTTTTGCTCGTTTATTTAAACGTTGATCGCCGATATTCACGGAACCATACTCATGGTCGATCCAATCCATGGATAATACTGCCTTTAAAAAGGCAGCATTATCTCAAAAGTAAGGAAAAATTAATATAGCATTACTTATGGGTAACGATATGACCACGGCTTGTCTGAGGTACCCAGAGATCTCATGGCGGATAAACCTCGGCACATAGTCATTTGAGCAAGAGCATAAAAAAGAAATGTCAACAGATCCTAAGATGAGAAACATTGGATGGACTTTAGGCCATTTTTAGTGAAGAAAAGCAATAGATTAAAGGCTTTGGAAGTACATCGTTATATTTTATCAGAGACCCTGCAAACCGATGACTTAGAAAAATATAAGCTTTACGTATTCCCGCGGCATCGACCGCGGATTAGATGAAGCTGTGTTTGGACCCCCGCTATCAAGTAGCGGCGATTCGATTTAAAAAATGGCTAAAGTCCAGGTCGGATGTATGTTTTTAATTTCACAAAAAGACAACAACTAGCTAAACATTTTAACCAATAATCTTGACAGAACCAAAGTAATCTATATGCTTACAGTTCTTAATTTTCTTTCGTTCTTCTAACATGAAATTCTTAAAAAAACTCGTTTTAATTTTTTTTCTCCTCACTATTATAACCGCTGGAACATTATGGGTTTTAACGAAAACTCTCAAACCTGAAACTGTAAAACAATTCGTCAATTCTCAATTAACCTCTATGACTCATAAATCGAGTAAGATTAAAGGTACAATTGCCTGGCAGTTATTTCCTCGACCTGGTATAAAAGTGACCCAAATAGAAGTGGGCAATCCAGATGAACTCAAGGATTATTCACTCACTATTGATAACTTGCTACTTAACCTTAAAATCACCCCCCTACTTCGCGGGCAGCTTGTATTTAGCGATATTAACATCAATGGGCTTAAGCTTTTAACAAATCCTGATGAAAACAACAATAATTCATCCACCCATAAAGTCAGTGTTAAATCCCAGAAAACATTAACAACGACAAACCAGACAGGAAAATTTGCCATTGAGCGTTTTATGCTTACCAATGGACAAATTATTATCCAGCAAAAAAATAACAATGTTAATTTGAAGAATATTCAGTTGGGTATTGAACAGTTTAATCTGCAGAAAACAACCTTTCCGTTACAATTAAAAGCAAAATTATCAGCCGAATCAGGTAAAAACAGACTTCGTACCAATATCAATTTTAAAGGACGCTTGAACCTGGGACCGGATATTATTCAGCCCAGTGATGAAGCGATTAAAGAAATGACGGTTAATGGTCAATTATTGCTTCAAGATATTTTTTTCAATCAACTCAAGATTGATAAGCTAAATGCCAATTTGAAAAAAGAAAAAAACGAACTCATTTTAAACCCCCTCACTCTGTCGCTATATCATGGCGAAGCTATTGGAGATTTAAGATATCAACTCAATAATCATCAACTAACCGTAAATCAAACTGCTACTAATCTTAGCGGGAAAAATCTAATATCCAGCATGATTGATAAAGATCTTATCAGTGGAAGTCTGGATTACTCATTTCATATGAACATTCCTTTAAGCGGTTCAATGGATAAGTGGTCTGGCAAAGGAAATCTTACTGTTAAGGATGGTGAACTGAAAGGTATTGATCTAAACCAACTGACCAATCAGTTGATAGAAAAAATAGACGCACTTATTGAAACAAAAAAATTCAATCTCGGAAATTCACTTGAATTACTCCAGCCTGGTGATTATTCAATTAGCCAGGGGAATACACCTTTCCAATTGGCACGCATTCAATTCCATATTGCAGGAGATAACCTGGTTACTGACTCTCTGATCATTCAGAGTGAGAGACTGCATGTCAGAGGTTCAGGCTCATTTAATCTGCAGCAACGTGAAATAAACAGCAATCTGCAAGCCACTATCATAGATAATAATGAAAACAGTAAGGTCTATAAGGTTCAAAATTTCCTGGGCGGTGCATTCCCCATCCATATTACCGGCAAACTCGAAGAACTTGTTGTTTTGCCTGATGTTAAAAATATTCAGCGTTCTTTAAGCCATAATTTGATCAAAAATGCATTGGATAAACCCGTCAAGGAAATCGAAAAAAAATTAAAGTCATTTTTTCATTAAAAAACAATGACGGAAAATAAAAGCACAGGGGATTCCTTCGGCCAACGCTTATTGAACTGGTTTGATCAAAACGGGCGAAAAAATCTCCCTTGGCAGAATCCGCGCGAGCCCTATAAAGTATGGCTGTCGGAGATCATGCTGCAACAAACCCAGGTAAAAACCGTTATCCCCTATTTTAACCGTTTCCTTGAGCAATATCCCTCGCTGGAAAAGCTGGCAAAAGCATCTCTTGATGAGGTGTTATCATTGTGGTCGGGATTAGGCTATTATAGCCGCGGCAGAAATCTTCATAAAACGGCAAAAATTATTATTGAGCATTATCATGGTCAATTTCCTGCAACCGAAAACGAATTAGTGCAACTTCCTGGTATTGGTCCTTCCACAGCTGCAGCAATTGCTGCACAGGCTTTTAATCAGCCCGCAGCCATTCTTGACGGCAACGTTAAACGAGTTTTAAGCCGTTATTTTCAAATAGAAGGATGGCCCCAACGTGCCGACACTCATCAAAAATTATTGAGCATAGCAAAACAATGCCTGCCATCAAAACGTTTTGCAGATTATACACAGGCCATTATGGACTTAGGAGCCATGTGTTGTACACCCAAAAAGCCGGCTTGTTCTCACTGTCCATTACAATCAGACTGCCTGGCTTATCAAAATAATGTCGTTAATAATTACCCCAATAAAAAACCAAGAAAAAAACGACCAATCCGCTATCAACAGTTTTTACTTCTATATAACGGGGAGAGGCAAATTTATCTGGAAAAAAAACCTCCTGCGGGATTATGGGGAGGTTTGTGGTGTTTACCAAGTATTGAGGCAAAAGACTGCCCAATAACCTTTATTTTAAAAAATTATAACTTTACAAGTCATCATCAAGCTCATTCCCTGATGGAGCTTAAACACAGTTTTAGTCATTTTGATCTTAAGATCAGTGTAAAAACCATCCAGATTAATCATAGTGAATTCCACATCAATGAAAGACCCGGTTCATGGTTTTCACAAGATCAGCTTAGACGTATCGGACTGGCCAAACCCATCAGTTTGATTCTAGAGCACTGGTATTCATCGATTGCGATTTAAAAAGCATAATGATCATAATAAATCCCGCCATAGTTAACAGTATAAGTTCGGCACGATACAGCATTTTTAGCGGTAGATTCTGCCAATGGGCTAACAAATAATAAAAAGCAAGAATCATGATACCAGAAAAGCTGTTAAACAATGATTGTACCCGTCCTTGATAGTTTAATGCTGTCATCTCCTGAGCCAGGGTAATCAATAAAGCCCAGACGGAAAGAGATAAACCGAGCAGAAAATGGAAGAAATAAGCCCAGTGAATATCAATACTATGACTAAATAAATAAAAAGCAGCGATACCAAGTCCCGTCAATGACAAAATAACAGATTGAATACCATAGCGGCTTGCAAAATACGGACTGAGAAACCCACCCAGAATAATACCAACCGATAATGTGGCTTCCAGTATACCGAATTGCATCACGTCTGCGTGAAGTATTGACTTGGCAAAAGGTGCCAAAAGCACCGGCACAGTCATATAAGCGATAAAGAATAAAGCCTGCACCAGATAAATCATGACTAAAATAAAGCGAGTGCGTAAATAACTCCATCCCTGAGATAACTGAACGAAAAAACGCTCCTTTTCTTTCGTGATATCCTCATTTTTCTTATAAGAAATGCTTTTAATTAAAAACATGGCCAATAAATAACAAATGCCATTTATGGCAAAACAAGCAGGAACAGAAGTTAATGCTAAGATCAATCCCGCTCCTCCCATTCCTAAAACAGCGCCCATCTCGTAGGCTATATCGACCAATGAGTTCGCATAAAGCATTTGCTCCGCTGGCATGATCTCGCGAATAAAGGTCATGGCTGCCGGAATATAAGCAGCCAGAATGCAGCCCACAAATATGGCCAAAAAATAAATGCTTAACGGTGAAAGATAATATTGGCTGGCAAAAGCGAAGATAAAAAGAAGTGAGGCTCTTAAACCATTTGATATTAGCAGTAATCGTTTGCGGCTGATACGATCGGCGAGCACGCCGAAAAAAGGGCTCAATAAGACATTAGGTAGCCAAAAACAAGTCATAAGGATGACTGTTGAACCTATATTGCTATTAAACTGCATTAACACCCAGACCATGATGATATAAGTTAGTCCATTACCAAACATGGCCAACATGCAGCTGAAAAAATAAGTACGGAAGGCTTTATTTTTAAATATCTCATATTGTTGCGAAAACATATCCATAACCTTTAATTGGCACGCTTGAGAAAAAGTACTTTTAAACTGATCAAAAGAACAAACTCATTACGACAGGACTTTAGCCATTTTTTAAATCGAATCCCCGCTACTTGATAGCGGGGTCCAGACACAGCTTCATCTAATCCGCGGTCGATGCCACGGGAATACGTAAAGCTTATATTTTTCTAAGCCATCGATTTGCAGGGCTCTCTGATAAAATATAACGATGTACTTCCAAAGTCTTTAATCTATTGCTTTTCTTGACTAAAAAATGGTTAAAGTCGAGTGCGAAATTTTTTTAGATCATCAAAGAAATCAGATATTCATTTATATACAGACTTGCTGTGCACGTTTTTAACATCATAAAAACAAAATGTCAATATTTTGATCTTTTTTTATATAAAAAAGACGGATATTATTGATCTGTTGACATTTCACTAGCTTGAGTTAAAACGGTTTGACTTCTGGCACCATAGGTACCCAGGAAATCAAACCGTTTTGACCAAGATAGTAGAAATGTATCAGGAAACCCTAAATTATTTTTAAAAACTGTCGATATAAGCTATAAATTCTTTTTAAATCTTAATCAGTTAAACAAGGATAAAAAATGAATAAAAACATCTTGCTCTTACTGATTTTAATTTTCGGATGTACAACAGGCATCTGGGCTGCGCAACTACGTGAAATAGCCATTACCATAGACGATTTACCTTTTGTCGGTACTACATATAATAAGCCAGGTAACCTTCGCCGCGAACAGGAGCGATTTTTAAATATCATGAATGCATTAATTAGAAACGATACTCCAGCCACAGGATTTGTTATTGGGGGATCAATTGAAAAAGACCAATGGCAACTCCTCCAGTTGTTTCATGATGAAGGTTTCACCATTGCGAATCATACCTATTCACATGCCAATTTAAATCATACCAACGCGGAAAAATATATTCAGGATATCAAACGTGCTGATGAAATACTTACGCCTTTAATGACAGAAACAAAATATTTTCGTTATCCTTATTTAGCTGACGGGAAAGGAAGTAAAAAAGAACAGGTTATGAATTATCTCGCTGAAAATAACTACATTATTGCTCCCGTTACGATTGATTCCAAGGATTTTAAGTTTAATGCCCAACTGTTAGCTATTCACTGGCGATCAAGGTCAAAACATCTTGATAGTATAAAAAATCGCTATTTATCTTACATCTGGCAGCAGACATTAAGAGCCGAACGAATTAGTGAAAAAAAATACGGAAAACCTATGCCTCAAATTCTGCTCATTCATGCGAACCTTTTAAACAGCCATGTTATGGATGATATTATTCAAATGTATAAAAAGAATGGTTATACATTTGTAAGTCTGGACAAAGCCATGAATGAATATAAACAGATAGAATCCAGGCAAAAAGACTCATCTCAACAAGAAGAAGCAGAGAGTATTGAAAACACCGATGTTGAGATAGAAAACTGGACTGAATTTTAACCAACAATTCCTTTCAGCTTTCTTTCGACAGAAGAAAGTGAACTAAAAAATGACAGTATGGGAGTTCAACTTTAAAGGGAAAGCTGATTGACTACAGAACGTGGTAAAAGTAACCAATAATATCCCTTATTCTTCATACGACCTGCTACATTGGTTGCTTTTTTTCCTGCCCCCCAGTAGACATCCCCTCTAACTGGTCCACGGATTGCACCGCCAACATCCTGAGCAATCATTAAACGTTGTAACCTGTTTTCCGAATCAGACTGTGTGCCTGGACTGGTTGTATTTAGCCATATAGGTGTACCTAAAGGTACCCATTTACGATCTACAGCTAAAGAATAGCCTGGGGTTAAAGCAACTCCTTGGGCTCCATATGCTGCATCTCGACCAAGCTTCTGGAAAAAAACAAATGATTTATTCTGATTGAGAATCTTGTTTTTTTCTTCAGGATGAGATTTAAGATAACGCTTAATTCCCTGCATGGATGCGTTATCTTTGGTCATTACGCCTTTATCAATGAGAATACGGGCTAATGGCGTAAAGGAGGCACCATTTTCTCCTGCATATCCTACATATATTCGTTGCCCGTCTTCCAATTCAACGACACCTGAACCTTGAATTTCCAGAAACTGACGATCAATAGCATCATCAACCCAAACAATAACTTCTGCAGTATCTTTAATGGCACCCTTATTAATTTCCTTTCGTGTATAAAAAGGGACAAGTTTGCCATTTTCCACTCGGCCATTGATACGACGATGGCGCAGAGTTTCATCAAAAAGTTCCAGGTTGACATTGACTAAATTGGAAGGCAAGCCATACAAAGGAACCGAATATTCTTCTGACTGAATTAAACTGCCTTTGAGTAATGGAGAATAGTAGCCTGTAAAAAGCCCTTCAACGGGTTTATCCTCATAAAACTCCACAGGAGTAAACCATCGTTGAAAAAACAAGCGCGCATTTTTATTAGTAACCGGAGAAACATCCATTGCAGAACGACAAACTTGCTGCCAGTCCTTAACCTGCATAGGTATCTGTGAGCTACCTGCTTTACGATCGGGATTCTGTTTCAGAAATGCCTTGCAAGAAGTCTTAAAAGCAATCAGGGATTTTTTTAATTTGGCAGCCCGCCAACCTGGCAATTGATCAAAAGACACGGTATGCAAAACCATCTCAGGTTTAGTGGATGGTGTCATTGGTTGCCAAAACCAGAAAATACCAACGACTACAACACACAAAAGCAGTGGTAGGATGTAAAATAAATGCTTTTTCATAACTGGAAGATTTTTACACAAAAATAAGTTTATTGCAATCGATTTTTATCAAACCGGCAGAACAAAGTCATACCTTGTGACACAAAATAAGGCATAATGTAACCTCAACTCGACGTAAGCAGCACAGTATCTAAAAGTCTGATGCATTCTTTTTTTCTTTCACGTATGATAAAAAAACTGGCATTTTCCCGGGATAAAGCATGTTGCTTACAACACTGACTTTAATCATCAGTCTTTTTTTTCTCTTATGGTCGGCTCATCACTTAGTCATCGGTTCATCGGGGATTGCACAGTATTATCGCATTCCTCCTCTGTTTATAGGTCTTACTATTGTTGCTATAGGAACGACTGCGCCGGAAATCATGGTTTCTATTACTGCGGCCATACATGGTAAAAGCGATATAGCGCTGGGGAATGCAATAGGTTCAAACATTGCCAATATTGGGCTTATTATCGGGATAATTACTCTTATTCGACCTTTAAAAACACAATCCAGACTACTTCAAAGAGAATATCCAATACTTTTCATTATCATGTTGTTTGCTTATATACTTTTTATAGACAACTACTTAAGCCGAATAGACGGCTTGTTATTGCTGCTAGGATCTGTCATCCTGATGATCTATTTTGCTTATGCGTCCCAAAAAATAAAAAAAGAAGACCCTCTCATAGCAGAATTTAAAGAAATTCTTTCTTCCTCTCGTTCTCTAAAAACAAATATTTTTAGTATTATTTTGGGTATTATTATACTACCTGTCAGTGCCAGGTTTTTAGTAAACAGCGCCTCCGAAATCGCAGCCTGGATGGGCATCAGTGAACTGATTATTGGGCTGACTATTTTAGCCATTGGGACCAGCCTGCCAGAATTAGCTACATCGGCAGTTGCAGCGATTAAGCATGAAGATGATATTTCAATTGGAAATATACTTGGCTCAAATATGTTTAATATCCTTTTAGTGATAGCTTTTCCGGGCATCATTAATCCGAATACTATCCCTTATTCAGTGATATGGAGGGATATACCGGTCATGTTTGTCCTCACCGCGGCACTTTTGATCTTTAATATTTTTGGTAAAAAGCAGTTGCGCTATTGGCACGGTGGACTTTTGTTGCTAATTTATCTTTTTTATTTTATTACTATTGTTTTAAATGCGACTCTTTAAACTCAGCCACACTTACATAAAACACTCATTACGCAGCACAGTATTTTTTAGAAGATTTGGACACTTAAAGCGCTGTTTACATGGAGTAAATGGGCATTTGAAATTTCAAAATGCGTTCAAAGAGGCAAAAAGACGAAGCTACGTAGCATGAGTTATTTACCCGGGCATAACAGTTTTAAAGCTTCTATTGCATCAGGCTGACCTGCTTTTGCCGCACATTTAATCCAGTACAAGGCTTTTTGTTTATCTTCCGCGACCCCCTGCCCATAATAATACATATACCCAACGGCATATTGTGCATCAGGCTGACCTTTTTCTGCCTCGGGCTTTAAACGAATAAAGGCGCTTCGATAATCCTGTACTTTAAAGCAGGAAATTCCTTCTTTTAAATTGAATGATCCGAAAACACAGGAGGTTAGCAGAAAAATCAATGAGGCCATCATGAACCATCGACGGAAATATAACATAGCATTCATTCCTCAATTAAAGGTCTGGCCACGGGCTCAAAGCTCAAATCCTGCTTGGGCAAATTTAATCGCTCCAATGAACCATTATGTTCAACCAGTATACCATCAACCATTATTCTTTTAATTACCGCGCCACCCGAAATAGAATCGCCAATTCGATAATTTCGTTCTTCTCCCCCCGCATCGCGAATGATTACCTGAGAATCTTCAATTTTGTCAGCAAACAAAATACCAACCAATTCAACATTAAGCATGGATTGTTTAATGTCCGCTTCATTCAAATCCGTGGGGACATAATCTCCAAACAAAGATGAATAAATGATTTTATCATTCGATTGGCTCTGAACTTTCAAGGGTGGCACATCAGGGCTTGCCTCAATTTTATCACGAAGCATAAACAGACTGGATATCTCAAAGAGAATCAATGAAAAAAATAATATACAAGCAGAAATGATTATCCACCGAGCATACTTACCAGACCATATAAAGCTAATATCAAACTTCATTCATCGTCAAATTATTACAGAGATATAAAAATCATAAACATGATCAGCTATAAAGTCCACGTTCCGCCGCGCTATTTAACCTCAACTCGACGTAAGTATTATGCCTAAGCGAGAGAGATTGTATCCTGCGAGACAAAAGAAGGTCAAAAACGCAGGACTTATATAAACTGCATTGAATCCAGATGCTGCGCGGTTCAGTTCCAGCTATCACGATTTTGGGGCTGTTGAAAATAAAGAAGACATGAAAATTCCTGCCGGATCATATTGTTTTTTTAATTTAAGCCATTGCGCGTAAGAGGAGCCAAAATGTGAGCGCCAATAACTTTCATCCAAACCTTCTCCCAAATAACCTGATAAATAACGCTTACCGCCTTGCGATAAAAGCAGCCGATCCAACTCTCTAATGGCTTGTAAACAACTGTCTTTTAAAGGGTCAACAATCCCTGGATTTAAAATCATTAGTTCATAAAAAGATTCCGACTCCGGAAACATAGTAAAACCAACACGACGGTTGGCAATAGGAACCACATGAACCAGATTGGCATAGTGAAGAGGCAATGAGTATAAAATAGAGACAAGATGTTCTCTTAACCATTGAGCTGGAACAAAGCATTCATACCAAGGATGAGCTAAATCCCATTGGCCAGTCAGCTTCATCATTTTAAATCGGGAATCATGACGAAGCATATAGGAATGAATGCTTTCTTCCTGTTCGTGAATGACTTTCCAGGGTTTCAATGCCAAAAGTACAGGAGGTTTTTTCTCGTACTCATAGCTGATATGCATACCATAAAGCCACTGTGCTATGGGTTTCCTCTGTTCACCAAACAAGCCGGCGCCTTGTACAGAAGGAGAGCAAAACAATTCCAGATAATCAGCTTCCTTTCTTGCTTGTTCTATGTCTTCAAACCATTGGCCAACATCATTGTAGACTAAAAAGAAAGTTTTAACATTCGGGGCAGCGGTACGAAGCTTTAGACAAGCTTTGGCAATCACTCCACACCGCCCTTGCCCGCCGAGACAGGCTTGATACAAGGGAGAACCTTCTGATACCACATGTAAATCCCCTGTTCCGTCAATAACTTCCAAGGCCTCAACGTGCGTAGTGATAGTCCCTTGTTTGAAAGAAGCCGCACCTATTCCGCCGGCAGAAAGCACCCCGCCAATCGATAAGTTACAATTGTATGGCAAGGCATAAGGAGCGAGACGATGACTTAATGTTTTGTTCAAAACATCTGCCCAACTGGCATTGGCATCCACCCAGATTGTATGATCGCTTAACTCATATGTCTGTGTAAAATGCTGCATGGAAAGACTAACCCCTCCCTCAATAGCCAAAGATTGTCCTCCCTGACTTAAACCTTTACCTCGAATCGTAGTCGGAAGAAAATGATTTGACGCATAATGAAGAAAGGATTTAAGCTCTTTGGTGGTTTGAGGTTGGAAAACAGCGGCAGGTTTTGTGTGAATAATTTTACCAAAATCCTTTCCAAACAAAACAAGCGTTTGCTCATCACTGAGCAACGCCTGTCTTAAGTTAAGAGGATTATCCTGCTTGAGTCGCTCTATATTCCACTGCATTTGCTGCATATTGTTCATCCCTTTGTTTAGCCAATTCAAGTCGTTTATTACAGGCATCAATTAATCCATCGAACATTTGATTAAATGCTTCATAACAACGATCGATCATTTTTAAAGCTTCCCTGCGCACCTGAACAGATACAGGACGCTCAAATAATTTACGTTCCATTTCTTCTTCAAATATGGCGTGGGCCATTTCAACTTCAAGATGAGAGCTGGAAAAATATTTCAGATTCTTGTCTTCTCCAGTCTTTTTAACTTGCTTGACCACTTTTTCGAAAAAGACATGGCCGGATGATTCAAGAGTTAACAACAGTGCAATATTAATGAGTTCATCCTCAGCCTTGTATATCTCTGACATGATGGCATAAGCCGCGTCTCTTGTCAGTTGTGAGTCCTTTCCATACAGCCAGGCCACATTGTCT
The DNA here is from genome assembly GCF_004571175.1 of Legionella israelensis. Taxonomy (NCBI): domain Bacteria; kingdom Pseudomonadati; phylum Pseudomonadota; class Gammaproteobacteria; order Legionellales; family Legionellaceae; genus Legionella; species Legionella israelensis. The sequence goes on along the minus strand of NZ_CP038273.1, from coordinate 2,946,443 downwards.
TTATCACAGGATTCATCCTCGCAAAACGAGCTCATGTATTTTTTATCATGTAAAAACCATTTTTCATGACCTGCATCTTCCAATCGGTGATGGCGAGCGATTTTTTTCAAATATGGATCTTTGACACGCTCTTCATTAAGGCGAAGAATATCCTGAAATGTCATGGCCCAAAATGTCAGTTCTGGAACAAAATAACTTATTTCTTCAAGACTATTTAATTGTTCAAGCACTTTAAAAAAAGGATGGTTCATAAATTCACTTTGTTTGGAATCAATATAAGCTTGGATAGTTTTCATGACTGCCTCCGGGCAATTTATTTAAAAGACATCAATTATCTTGCAGTCATCATGCCAAAAATTAGTCCATATAGTTCTTTTTTATTTCAAAAAACAGGCTTATTTTTCTTTATTTCGAACAGATTCCTCAGAAAGCGACAATAATTTGTCTCTGATTTCTCCCTCACTGACAAAAAAATGACCCTCTTATCGCTTAATATATAAGCCATTTTTTATTAAAGGCTAATATTCGCCAATTTTTTGTCGTATTGAATCATTAATTGATTAACTTTTTGCCAATTAACCTCCTCAAAAGAATTTATATCGGAACAAATTTTTCGTAAAAGCTCATCTTGCACCTCCCCGTAAGCCTTAGCCAAAGCATAGGGGGTATTGGTAAACATCACCAATACATGTTTTGAAATATACTGTTCAGGATATCGTTTCATTAATTCATGCTCGATCTGTTTGCGTAAATTAAATTTGCTATCAATAATATCGGTTTGAATCTCATGATAATTATCCATAGACATTGCAGCGACAGCTTCCGTATTTATTTTTCGCTCCTGATAAAATGCAGGAATGGCTTTTGACCAATCATCCGCATAATTATCCAACAATAAATCAAAAATACGGCAATCTTCAAAAGCGCAATTCATTCCCTGGCCAAAAAAAGGCACGATTCCATGGGCCGCATCCCCTATCAGCAAACACTCATCTTTATAATACCAGGGCGCACACTTAATCGTACTTAAATGCCCTATGGGATGATTAAAAAACTCTTCAACCAAATGGGGCATTGCTTCATAGATATCCGAAAATTCTTTTTTAAAAAAACGGTTCACGCACTCTTCAGTGTTTAATGACTCGAAGCTCTTTTCACCATGGTTAGCAAGAAACAGACTTCCTGTTATGGAATCATCAAGATTTGGATTTCCTAATAACATAAATGAATTTCGCGGCCAAATATGCAAATGCTCTCTGGCCATATTTACGCCATGTGTGGTACTAATCGATAATTCTTTATAGCCATGAGGCAAAAATTCACGGCTTGCTTCTATCATTCCTTCTTGCTTTAAGGTCTCTCGAACCATAGACGCAGCCCCATCTGCAGCAACCAAATGATCATAGTGATGGTTAAAACCTGTAGCATTTTTATCAAAAAAATAAAGATTTTTACCGTGTATATCAATTTTTGAAATCTCCACGTCAAAAGAGAGGTTTATCAATGGAGACTCCTCTGCTTTATTAAGTAATAAAGCATTTAAGTCCGTACGTTGAATCGCATTGATGTATTCATTTTCATGACGACCAAAGGGTTGGTATTTAATCTCACCATTTTCTTCATGAATAGCACGGGCACGCATCGGCACCATGATCTTTTCTACATCGTTCATAAGATCCATGGCATTTAGCCCTGTTATCCCACGACAGGAAAGCGCAAGATTGATCGAGCGACCATAATCCTTTGAACTGACTCGCAAATCAGGTCTGGATTCAAATAAATCAACCTGGTATCCTCGCCGGGCAAGAAAGAGAGACATTAATGTCCCGGCCAGACCCGCACCTAATAAGGTTATCCTTTTCATCTTTTCTCCTGCGCTCTATTCATCAAGTTTACTCAATCTTTCTAATCTTTTATGCCTTTTCAATATCGGCAGCTTCACATCCAAAGCATTAAAAATTCAGAAACAGTCAGCAAACTTAAAACATTATTCCATCTACCTGTTTATATCTTCATAACTCATCAGTTCATAATTTATCCTTTTATAAACAATACATTATAGAAGATAATCCTATACGCGGATTTTATTTTTTTGCAGCAAGAAACATGCCTTAATCAATAAATTAAAAATAGATCGGCTACAGAATATATAATTTGAACTCAGCTTAAATTGAATAGATTAGGAAGAAGCGCGAGAATAAACAAACTTAAACATGTTAAACATTAGGAAAATTAACAAGGAAATTAAGCAGATTTTCAGGTTTTTGAGGGGCTGTAAAATAATAGCCTTGCGCATAGTCGCAGCCATTAGCCGTTACAAAATTTTTCTGAAACTCGTTTTCAATACCTTCTGCAAGAACTTCCAGATTTAAACTATGTCCCAAATTAATAATGGCTTTGGCAATCGCTGCATCATTATCATCGCTGATCATCTCGTTAATAAATGAGCGGTCAATTTTTAATTTATCCACCGGGAATTGCTTAAGATAGGATAAACTGGAATATCCTGTACCAAAATCATCAATCACCAATTTGACACCCATATCTTTCAGAATGTGCATTGCATCAACGACATGCTCAATATCTTCAATAAGCAAAGTCTCCGTCATCTCCAGTTCAAGATACTTTGCTTCAAGCTCGGTTTTTTCCAATACTTTCTGGACAGTCTCAAAAAGTTTATCCTGCCTGAACTGACGGCCGGATATATTAACGGCCATCGTCAAATCCTTCAATCCCAGATTATGCCAGCGCTTTAACTGTTTACAGGCTTCTTCCATTACCCATACACCGATTTCAATAATCTGGCCATTTTCCTCTGCCATGGGAATAAAATCGACCGGTGCAACCTGGCCTAAAGTTTTACTTTTCCATCGCAGTAAAGCTTCGACACCTACAATTTTTTCATTTTTTAAATCAATAAGCGGCTGATAAGCAAGATAAAATTCATTATTTTTCAAAGCGTCCCGTAAGGCCGTATCCAATTGCATGGTATTAATGATACGGCGGTTCATTTCCTGCTCAAATACTCTATAAGTGTTACGGCCTGAGTCTTTGGCGTGATACATGGACAGATCAGCCGTTTTCATTAAAGATTCATAATCTTTACCGTCTCGTGGATAATAACTGATCCCTATGCTGGCTGTAATTTTTAAACTGTGCTGCTCAATCTGAACAGGTTTTTCAACGAGACTTAAAATTTCCCTGGCTTTTTTTTCTGCCTCATGATGGTCAGGGATTTCAGATAACAAAACCACAAACTCATCACCCCCCAGTCTGGCAACAGTATCATAATCATCAGTCGCGATAAGCAGGCGATTCGCCACGACTTGTAAAAGTTTATCACCCATGCCGTGACCCAGAGTGTCATTGGTCATTTTAAAGCGATCTAAATCAAGAAATAAAAAGGCCAAAGTCGACTTTTTCTTTTTGGCCTGCAAAATAGCCTGTTCAACACGATCCATCAACAAAACACGATTGGGCAGCTCTGTAAGGGAATCATGTGTAGCCTGTCTGAGAAGTTGTTTCTCCATTTCACGCCGCTCAGTAACATCATTGACAATACACACATAATGCCTTACCTGATCAAATGAATCCTTGACCGGAGCCACGCTTAATTCGCACCAAAATACTTCCCCGTCTCTTCTTAAGCTTTCCACTTCTACGGTCTCTTCCCTTAATTCCTTAATGGCAAGAGCAAGCCTTTTATAGTTCAGATCATCGGAACTTCGACCAAGTAAACTGGCAAGGTTTTTACCCAATGCCTGTTTTTCCGTATAGCCGGTTATTTTTTGAAAAGCCTTATTTATATAAATCACTGGATGTTCCACTTTCAGAACATCAATAATCACAACGCCATGGGTGGAAGCTTCCACAGCTCGATCGCGAATTCGCAATTCATCTTCGGCCAATCGTTTTTGAGTGACATCACGAAAACTGTATACACGACCGACAATTTCATTTCCGACACGTTGTGGTTGAGTGAATCGCTCAAAAATACGCCCATCCTTGAAATGCAGCTCAGGTAACTCCCCTTCCCAGGAAGGATTTTGATAAAGATATTGAACATCGGAAATCAGAGCAGCGGGATCTATCAACTGATCAAGAATATATTCAAAACTGATGCGTTCCGTTCCTGCTTCCATCATGTAAGGAGGAATCCGCCACATATCAACAAATTTTTGGTTCCAATCAACCACCTGCCCTTTTCCATTGACCATCATAATGCCGTCGGCAGTAGATTCTAAGGTAGCACGTAAAAGTGATAGGGACTTTTCCAGTTCGATGTTTTTTTCAACGATATTACTGGCTTCAATTTTTATATTTTCAGTTAAAGGAGCATTGATTTTTCTCTTGAATTCAGGCTGATTATGGTACCATTGTTCCAAGAACTCCGTTAACTTTGGAGTAATATTCATAATCCCAAGTTCTTTACAGACATCTGTTAAGGAGGGTTCAATGCCACGCTTTTTGATGGATTCGGCAACTTTGGCAACTTTTTCATAATCAATTTCTTGCCTGCTCATTCAATCCTCTCTAGAATGACATAATTTTTTATTGTCCTGTTTTCCTGGCTTGCTTGCACTATTTTTAACTCAAAATGATGGTGCTAATACTTATGCTAAAGTATAGTCAAAAATTCATTGATTATGTTGAATAAAATATTTCAATGTGAGACAGATGAGCTTCAATAGTAAGGAAAGCCACTATTTATAGAAGAGCGGCCATTTGAAAAGGTAAAGATATGAATAATAACAAACATTTTGATACACGCGCCATTCATGCCGGCCAATATCCTTGTGAAAGCACAGGAGCCGTGATGACTCCCATCTATGCAACCTCAACTTACCGACAATCTGCTCCTGGCGAACATCAGGGATATGAATATTCGAGAACACAAAACCCGACGCGAAAGGCTTATGAAGATTGTATCGCCAGCCTGGAATCAGGTCAGCGGGGATTTGCTTTTGCCTCCGGAATGGCTGCGGTCAATACAGTCATTGATTTACTGGATGCCGGAGCTCACATCATTGCGACCGATGATCTTTACGGAGGCAGCTTTCGCCTGTTTGACAAAGTCAAAACCCGAACGTCACATCTGAGTTTTTCTTTTGTAGACATGACTAATCCCGCCAATATTGAATCAGCCATTACCCCAAAAACTCAAATGATTTGGGTTGAGACGCCTTCAAATCCCATGCTGAAGCTGGCCGATTTACCTCAGATTGCCCAACTTGCCGAGAAACATAAACTCATTTCCGTAGCTGACAATACCTTTGCCACACCCTGGTTGCAAAGACCTTTGGAAATGGGTTTTGATATCGTTCTTCACTCAGCCACTAAATATCTGAACGGACATTCTGATGTTGTCAACGGTGTCGTTGTGGTTGGCGACAAACCTGAGCTTAGTGAAAAAATCGCTTTTCTGCAGAATTCATGTGGAGCGATTTCCAGCCCTTTTGACAGCTTTCTTGTTTTACGCAGTTTAAAAACTCTATCATTACGAATGGAACGTCATTGCGAGAACGCTCAACATTTGGCCAAATGGCTCAGTCATCATGACAAAGTAAGGCAGGTCATTTATCCAGGACTTGACACGCATCCTCAACATCAGCTGGCTTGTGAGCAAATGGCTGATTTTGGCGGCATGATTTCCCTGGTGATTAAAGGAGGACTTGATGAAGCGAAGCGTTTTCTATCGCGCTGCGAACTGTTTACTCTTGCAGAAAGTCTTGGTGGTGTGGAAAGTCTAATTGAACATCCTGCCATTATGACGCACGCCTCCATTCCTCCTGAAAAACGCCGCGCCTTAGGTATTGAAGATGGGTTTATAAGGCTTTCTGTAGGTATTGAACATTACAAAGATCTTCAGGCAGATCTTGATTATGCCTTAAGTTAGGTTCTGTAAACAAAATCAAATAAATTCATAAAGGACAGACATGAGCAGCACATTACAAAACATTATAGAATCTGCATTTGAAGAACGGCACAACCTAAACATTCATCAAGCGCCAAGTGGCCTGCTTTCAGCATTGGATGAAATATTATCAGGTTTAGACAATGGTCGGTTCAGGGTAGCAGAAAAACAGAACCATCAGTGGGTCGTGCATGAATGGTTAAAAAAAGCCATTCTATTATCCTTTAAGCTCTATTCCAATCACGCGATAGATGCAGGATTTTGTCAGTTTTATGATAAAGTGTCATTAAAATATACCGATTACAGTGAGAGTGAATTTGCAAAGGCCGGTGTTCGAGTCGTGCCTCATGCCATGGTAAGACGCGGTGCCTTTATCGGTAAAAACACGGTATTAATGCCTTCTTATGTAAATATAGGTGCCTATATTGATGAAGGCGTGATGGTTGATACCTGGGCAACCGTTGGCTCTTGTGCTCAAATTGGAAAAAACGTTCACATCTCTGGAGGAGCTGGCATCGGCGGTGTATTGGAACCCTTGCAAGCCAATCCTACTATTATTGAAGATAACTGTTTTATTGGAGCCCGCTCAGAAGTTGTGGAAGGTGTAATTGTGGAAGAAAACTCTGTATTGTCGATGGGAGTTTATCTGGGGCAGAGCACAAAAATTTACAATCGTATGACAGGAGAAGTCACCTATGGCCGTATCCCCGCAGGCTCTGTAGTTGTTCCCGGAAATCTTCCAGATGAAAAAGGTCAGTACAGTCTGTATTGTGCGGTAATAGTTAAACAAGTTGACGAAAAAACCCGAAACAAAGTCAGTATTAATGAACTGTTAAGAGACTCGACTTTGTGAAAAATTTACGAATCCTTGTGGCTTGACCACAGGGTCCATAAAAATGGCTAATCCTATTTATCAAAGTCTTGGAAAACACTGGATTTTGATAAATATACTGGTGATGGAGACACCGCGGTTGCCGTAGTGATTCGTAAGCGGAAAAACTCACAAAGTCGAGAAGAGAGCAAGTGCACAAAAACCCAATTCCTATACATTACAGTAAAAAAATAACCAACATCAGGACCGTTTGTCATGGATAATCTTCAATCGATACTTACCAAACTGGTCAGCTTCCCATCTTTAACTCCAGAAGATGCCGGTTGCCAGAATTATATGATAGATTATTTGAAAAAACTGGGGTTTGAATGCATTCAACTGAATAATCCACCTGTCTCCAATTTTTTTGCAAGAATCGGTCAGGATTCTCCTCTTTTAGTCTTTGCAGGTCATACCGATGTTGTACCTGTAGGCGATCCTCGCCAATGGCATAGTGATCCTTTTATATTACACCATAAAGCAGGAATATTGTATGGACGTGGTGTGGCGGATATGAAAGGCAGCCTCGCTTGCATGATGATGATGGCTAAACAGTTTGTCCGGGAACATTCATCCTTTAATGGCAGTCTGGGTTTTTTAATCACCAGCGGTGAAGAAGGTGATCATTTTCATTTAGGCACCCCCTATGTTATGGAGCAATTAAAACAGCTAAACATTCATCCTGATTTTTGTATTGTCGGCGAGCCGTCCAGTTCCCAAAGCATTGCCGATGTCATAAAAATTGGACGTCGAGGATCTTTAACGGCGAAAATCCTCATTCAGGGAATACAAGGTCATGTTGCCTATCCCCACCTGGCAGAAAATCCTATTCACTCCGTCAGTCCAGCTCTTTCAGAGTTAACATCGACTGAATGGGATCAAGGGAACGCTTTTTTCCCCCCTACCTCCATGCAAATTACTTTCATTAATGCCGGCGGGCATGCCGGTAATATTATACCGGGCACGTTGGAAATGAGATTAAATTTTCGCTTCTCCACGGAACAAACGGAGGCCCTCCTGAAACAAAGGGTAGTGGATTGCTTTACCAAATATGGATTGGATCCTTTTATTGAATGGCGCTTAAACGGAAACCCTTTTCTAACCTCTCACGGGTGTTTACTGGAAAAAACTCGTCGGGCTGTTATGATGCATACAGAACAAGATCCAGAATTATCTACCAGCGGCGGCACATCCGATGGGCGATTTATTGCCCCTTATGGCGTTGAAGTCATTGAGCTTGGGCCACTCAATACCACGATTCATCAGGTGAATGAATCGGTATCTTTAAACGAGCTTGAAATCCTGACTAAAATATATTACTCCATCTGTGAACAACTTTTAATATAAGTGCTCAGCCTGGTCGAAAACGGTCATATCGACTTAAAGTCTCATGTTAAAGATTAATATCGCGGGAAATAATATTAATCTCACCTTTATCTCGATGAGCAAAAATGAGTGTATATTCCGGCACTTCCAGCCAGGTGGTGGTATCTTCGGTTAACGGTTCCGAAGCTATAATGATGCTGAGTTTTTTTTTGCCACCTTTCATTTTATATTCGTCATCATAAAATCCATAGCTTTCACCGTAGGTATACCAGAGGGAATGATAGGCATAATAATGAGTGGAAGAAGAGGCATCATCCGGCTGCCAACCGTAATCCAGAACAAAACGAGTGGCTGCAATAAACTCTCCATTGGTAATAAACAGATTGACCGGTGAATTAATGGCAATATTATGTTGTCGTCTGACTTCTTTAATGATTTTCAGGGTGGAGATAACAGCATTGATGATATTTGTTGCGTCATATTTATCGTTGGATAACTGAGACAAAAAGACAGCATATATCCATTCGCTGTCAGTTGTGCCTTTTATATATTTTTTATACTCATCCTTTATAAATTCCAATAGATCGTAACGCATCGCATCAAAATCATACAGTGCTCCATTATGGGCGAGAGCAATATTCACACTGGGAAAAACAAAGGGATGAACATTTTGACTGGTCACCACTTGTCTTTCATGATAAGACACTCCGCGCAAATGAGCTAAAAGACAATGGGGAGATATTTTTGCAGCCAAATTACGTAAATTTTCATCATAAAAAGGTAACTGCGGTGTTTTATATAGATATGGAATATGAGGATTGAATGAACCTTGATCCCACACAGCCATACCAAAACCCGCAAGATTAAGCAAATAAGGCATGTATTTCGGATGATAACTTTGCTTAATAAAAGAATTATCTGGCTTATAGAGCAGCTCTTCAACTACTGTTGGTTTACCAAGATAAGACAATATCCTACACATATCGCTTCACCTATTATACATTTCTATGTGCAATCGAATATCCAGTTTATTAATGGATTTTCCAAGTGCTATGATGGATTCGCAAATTAAATTAAATAATTTAAACCATAATAATGGTTTATTTTTTTGCAAAAACCTTAGTTTTTCCTCTGAAATTTTCAGTAATAACGCTGATTCACAAGTCATAAAGGTAATGGTGAATTCCGATTTATCATCCACACAGGCAATACTGGCAAATAATGTCCCAGGTCCAATGACGGATAACTTGGCCATTTTATTATCCTGCATAATGCTGGATTGGACAGCCCCGTGAATAACAATAAAACAGGAAGGATTTTTTTCTCCTTCGTGAATTAAAATGCAGTTTTTAGGCGCCTCTAAAGGTTGCATAAGCGCAAATAGTTCATCCATTTCTATTTCTGTAAACCTCTGAAACAAAACTTTTTTTCTTAAAGGTGTGTAATCAATAGAATGAGCTAATGGCTTTGGATGAGTAAATGAATGAACAACCCGACCAAAAAGAGACAATGCAATCATATCAGTATGTGCAATAAAATCAGCTGCCTTATCGTGTATGTGTTTTAAACGTCGACATACTTGTATACTGATTTTTCGTAAAATTTTATATTTTGTTTCAGGAGAGTAGCTAGCAAGCAGCTCAAAATAAATTGAAGTTATATGCAAGCATTTAACTTGTTTCTCAGTAATTGCCGAAGTCAGTGAAGGATCATTTTCGATAAAAGAAATCTCGCCCAGAAAATCTCCAGGACCTAACACTTCTATTTTTTTTATTCCTTCACCCAAAGTACGGGCATACACATTTACATTACCTTTCACAATAAGATAAAAGCCTTCAACACATTTACCCTGATGAAAAATAATTTGCTTAGGCAAAAATGAAACTATTTTGCAATGGCTAAGCATGGTTTCAATTTCCTGCGAACTCAGATAGCTACTGAGACGAGTTTCCTTTAATTGCTTTACCTGCTCTGCTATATCAACTTGTTTTCTCATCATATTTTCCTCAATGCTCTCTCCACCACTGGCATTGTTCAGCAACCACTTTAGGAAAGGAACCAAGATGATTAAATTGGTCTCTTAAACGTATTGCATCGCTCTTATTGTTCATCACCAGGTTCTTCAACTCAGCAATGTATTCGCTGCTGCCAATTTGACGGGCATATTTTTCTATTTTTTTAATCGTTGCCAGAATATCATCAGCAATTAGAATCCGTTGTGATATAAAAGGATTGACAAATTCACCCTCAAAACCATATCGACTGGCCTGAAAACGGTTATAATTGTAGAGATAATATAAATCAGATGACCATGGTATGGATTTTTCTTCCAGTAAATATAAGGCCAATGCCTGAACATAAGCGACAATTAAAGCGGTTTTTCTAAGCATAAGAGGAGTATCAAATACACGTATTTCTACCGTACCCAGCTCAGGTTTTGGCCTAACATCCCAGTAGACATCCTTCATACTGTCAATGACTCCCCAATCACGCATTTTATAGAAATAACTTGAAAATTCCTGCCAATCCTTAAGAGCAGGAATACAACCTCCTAAAGGAAAGGCATTAAAAACATTTGAGCGAGAAGAGAAAAAACCGGTATCAATACCCTGATAAAAAGGAGAAGAAGCGCTGAGAGCAATGAATTGAGGAACATAGCGAGCAAACGCATGGGTAAGATAAATAGCATCATCGCCATTGGCACAACCAATATGAATATGTTGACCAAAAACAGTGGCTCTCTTGGCTAGATAAACGTGAATTCGATATAACTGGTCAAACGACAGCCACGAATGTTTTTTCAATATTCAAGGAAGGTTTCTTTGGCTTAAGTGCATAAGCTGCCAAACCAGCCAAGATATTGACCATAAAATTAAAGACAGAACGATGCCTTGAGTGTTCGATATTTGAAATATTTTTTAATTGGTCAATAACAGATTCAACAATGGCTCTTTTTCTCAACAGGACTTTGTCAAAGGCATCGAGCACTTTTTGCTTCATATTTTTTCTGACTTTGGTCAGTAGTTGCAAGCCTCTTTCAGCAAGTTTCTCGGTCAGATTTTGGGAAATATATCCCTTATCTCCAATCATTTTACCCAACAGATTTTTACTTAAATCGGGCACAACCGTTCGGTCATCTGTTCGGCTTGAGGTTATTTTAAAAGCCATTAGCTCACCTTTATCATTGGCCACCAAATGAAGTTTAAAACCAAAATACCATCCCATAGTTGATTTGGACTTCTCCGCTAACCCCTTAAATGTTTTATTCTGTTGCGCTCTTTTAACGTGGCAGACCTCAATAGGGGTTGAGTCTACGAAATAAATGCCAGTTAGAGTCTTTGATTGATTGTGGCAAAATGCCGTTAATGGCACTATACAAGATGGCATCAGCTCAGTCATTCTGCTATAGCTGACCAGTTTTGGGAAATAGGGACGTAAATCTTTCTGCAAAACATAAGAATAATAGCTTTTGAAGTTTCGATAATTGGATTGGTGGTAGTGTATCACTATCGTCATTATTTCGGACATAGACAGGCTACAGGGTTTCTTCCTGACTTTGCCTGAAATATTTATAAGTTGCTGCTCAAAGATTGGTAAAAACTTTTGACAAAAATCATCGACAATACAGAATAATTCGACTAACTTATCCATTCCAGGCCTCTTGTATCCTATTACTGTTCTTAGAAAAAACAAATAAGATCACAAAAGGTCTGGGTTTTCAATATATTTTCTCTTTGCAGGATAATCCTTAAACAGTTACATCGAATTCACGTTAGATAACGAAACGTATGTGATATTTTTTTGTATCGTTGGGTCGGGAAAATTTTTTGCATTGTCCATTTTTGAAATGGATGTGTTCCTCCCCCACAAAAATTAACCTTCGCACCGGCAGCTATTGCTAATAAAATGGCTTGTAATTCAAACAACTCCTTTAATAAAGTCATTGGTGAATCATGAATAGACGTGTTAATCTCAATCATACTTTGGGTAATTTCAGGTTTTATAAGCTTTTGATAATGGGTTTCTTTTAATGCTCTGATAAGGTCTTTTGCCCGCGAGGCAAGAATATATGAATTCGTATCTATAATTTGAAATTCCAGCTCCACACCTATGGATGCAATATGTGATGCTTTAAAAGGTAATAATTTCATATCTTTCCTGATCTTATAAACATTCCCTTACAATTTCGATTTTGTACATCTATTTTTATAACAGGCGCATAGTTATTTTTACCTGCTTAAATTATAGTTGATGGATTGAAACCTTCTTTTGAACCGTAAGAATTATGAAAAAATATCTTATAAAAACAAAAAATCTTGGTATGCGATTTATTCAAAAATCTGATATTCAACTTTTAGAAGATTTAGAAAAGGATCCGGAAGTGAAAAAATTTTTTCCTTCAGGCACCTTGGATCGCGATGAAATTCAGGAAATGATCAATGATTGTCTTTTCGAATGCAACAAAAGGAATCTACCTTGTTTTGCCATTTTTGAACTTGAAACGGGAGAGTTTGTTGGCAGAGCCTATTTTGATAAATTTAAAACCGGCGAAACTAAAATAGGTTATCTTTTTCACAAAAAATTCTGGGATAAAGGCTATGCCACTGAAGTATTGCAAGCCTTATTAGACTGGGCAAAACAACATATTAATGCGGATTATATCATTGCCTATGCCGATAAAGAACACACCGCTTCTTTTCGCGTCATGGAAAAGTGCGGCATGGAATATTACAGGGATGGAAGTTATAAAGGGATGGAAAGTAAATTTTATCGTATAAAAAACCAATAGCTTTCTTTCAAAACTCTCTCTTAGAGAAGAACGTCCGCGGTATGAACCTCGAATTCGCATATACCGTCGTGTATGCTTGATTCTGCATCTTGTCTTCTCACACTTCAAAAAAATCCAAAAGCAATCGTCAGGTTTATTTTACGCAGAAAAAATGAATGATATTACGTAGCACATTTTCACAAAGATTTAATTGTTCAACCGTTATAAACTCATTGGCACGATGTGCCTGATCGATATCACCCGGACCACAAATAATGGTAGGAATTGACGCTCGCTGAAATATGCCGGCTTCAGTAGAATAGGATACTTTTTTAGGTGATTTTATGCCGATTATCTTGCGTATTAAATCAGTGATTGGTTCATCTTCCGAGACAGAGAAGCCTGGAGCATCGGAAATAATGTCAATAAAAATATCTGCTTCCGAATATGTTTTACGCATTTCTGGTAATAACTCTTCATTGATGTAATTTTCAACCTGACTGCGAAGACTTTCTTTTGAAAAATCAGGAATGTAGCGGATTTCAAAAATAAATTCGCAATTGGCCGGAATCACATTACGAGCATAGCCACCACTAATAATATTGGTTGACAAAGTCGTAAAAGGCACATCGAAATCTTTATCAAATGGACCTTCTTTCTGGAAAAAAAGAGCCAATTGTCGGATATAGGTAATCAAGCGACTGGCATATTCAACTGCATTGCAACCACGCGGTGCCAAAGAGGAATGAGCGGCAAGTCCTTTAACCTGACAATGAAAAACCTGTCTCCCTTTATATCCTGTAATGGGCTGCATTCTTGATGGTTCACCGACAATACACGCTTGTGGAAAAATCTTGCTTTCTTTTATATATTGCACAATATAAGGTACGCCAAGGCAACCGATTTCTTCATCACAGCTAAATGAAAAATAGATGGGTTTATTTAATTTCATTTTGCAAATATCCGGAACAAGGGAAAGCACTACAGCAATAAAGCCTTTCATATCACAAGTCCCTCGACCATATATTTTTCCATTGCGTTCAATGACTATGAATGGATCGCTATTCCATATTTGCCCATCCACGGGAACAACATCTGTATGTCCCGAAAAAACAATACCGCCTTTGGTCTCACCATTGCTTGCAGGTATCATCGCGAATAAATTGGCTTTAGATTTATCAGAGCCATAAATCATCTTGAAAAAAATACGATATTGATTTAACCAATCTCCTATTGTGTCAACCAGGGCAAGATTAGAGTTTTGCGAGGTGGTATCAAAGCGAACAAGATTTGCAAGCCATTGTAGCTTATCCATGCCTGGCTCCTTCCTGTTGTATTTAACTTTACTTTAGCACAGGAAAAAGCCAGCATGTGTAAATCTATATAGCTTAACTTACAGGATAAGAAGTTCCTGTCACTGCAGGTAACAATTCTTCGGCGTCTGCCGTGTTATTGACCACTTTCGTCACACAAACATCAGACCAGACATTCAGGGCCGTTTCCAACATATCAATTAAGCTGTAAAAAGGTAAAATAATACCCATTAAGGTAATAGGTACATTCATGCTGACCAATAAACTGGCACTCAGAAAAAAACAGCCCATAGGAACACCAGCATTTCCTATTGCAGCAATAGTAGAGACCAGAACCCATAATGCCATCATAGGAAGAGAAATATGGATACCTTGATTTTGCATAAGGTAAATCACTGTGACAAAAATAAAGGCAGCACAGCCGTTCATATTGATACTGGTGCACAAAGGTAGTACAAAACGACTGATTTCGGGCTTAACCTTCAGATTTTTCTCAATCGTATTCATGGTGACAGGCAAGCTACCCACTGAAGATTTGGAGAAAAAGGCCAATGAAAGAGCTGGCATCATACCCATAAACGCAGGAAACGGTTTGACACCTTTCATCTTCAGCCAGATCGGTAAAACCACGAGTCCCTGAATTAGATTGGCCAGTACAATGATCAGTAAATATTCACCAAGCCCTTTAAACACCATGCCACTACGAAGTTGTACCATGGTTGTGGTAATGAAACCAAATAATCCCAGCGGTATCACGGCAACGACCCAGCGGGTAATCACCAGAAATAAACCATGAGCCCCCCGGAAAAACTGGATGAGAATACGTCGTGATTCTTTATCGGGAATTTGCCTTATAGCAAACCCAAAGACCAGGCTGACTAACAGAACGGACATAACCTCATGTTCAATAAACGGAGCAAACACATTTGATGGAACAATATTTGCAAGATGCGCAAGATATCCTTGCTGATGGGCTTTTGCCGTATAGTGCCCAGTACTTCCTGATACCATTGCCGGTTGAATAAAAATATATAAAAGGCAACTTATGGTTGCAGCAATGATTGTGGTGGTAAAAGTGTAACGAATCGTCCGCCGCCAGATGTTTTTCATTAATTTATCTGAACTGTAGTTAATTAAGGTAACAATCAATGAGAGAGAAATAATAGGCAAACTCACGCACTTAAAGATTTGAATGAATAAATCTGACAGGAAAAAACCTACCTGATGAAAAAGCTCAACATCGGATAAGCCATTTAAGATGGCTAAAAAAATAACGATTAAATATACTACGGGATTATTAAATCGAAACTTATGAAATAAAGATTGGGTTATATTCATCTCTGGTTGTCCTTAGAAGAAATCAAAACAAAATTTAAAATTTTTTTCTAACGACAACAACAACAAAAAGACCGCAATTGAGAAAGCTCGGAAAACAGGAAAACAACCATTTTTTGATAAGGGAATAATGACATGGCGATCTTTTATGTAAAATAATTAAACATTCAGGAATGTATTTTAACATTATAAGTGATCATGTCAAGCATAAACTTTAAAAACCCTAAGAGTATCATGTTAACTTCCGTTCAGTTTGACATAAAAACAATCCTGTGTTTTGTTCTTTAACGAACGTTATCCTGAATTCGGCTGATTTGCTCAAATTTATGCGATAAAATTTTAAACCTAAAATAACAGGGCTTTTTTTAGACAAACAATTCTTGTATAAGCTTCATCAATACGTTCAATGGCAATCCTTCCTTGATGAATCAAACCCTCAATGCAATCAATAACTTCACTGGCAGATATTGAGCTAAACTGATTAGCAAAAATTAACATGTCCGTTCCTGCGTTAATGGCTAAAGTCAGGCTGTCGGATAATGAAAAATACTTTGCAATGGCCGGCATTTGCAAATCATCACTTATAACAACACCTTCAAAACCATATTCTTTTCTCAATAATTCAGTAATCAGCTTGTGGGATAAACTAGCCGGAAGACCGCTTTCATCTAACAGCCGATTAATTACATGGGCTGTCATTATCATTACAGAGACATTGCCATCAGGAATTAATTGTTGATAGGGAATCAGTTCCTTTGATAAGAAAGTATGAGTGACATCTACCGCATCTTCATGACTGTCTTCTTTTGCGCTGCCATGTCCTGGAAAATGCTTGTAAGCACAGACGATCCCCTCTCGGTTAAATATATTTACAAAATGTCTGGCCAGCCTTGTAACTGTCTCGGGATCATCTGAGAAACTCCGCTCCAGACGGCCAATCACTCCTGAGTCGCAATTGAGATTCAAATCAACCACAGGAGCAAAGTTCAGATTGATGCCTAATGATTTTAAGCCAGTGGCCATTTGTTGGATCTCTTCAGTAAATGTTTCATCCGAGAGCATGGCTTGTTTAGAAGCGGACATGGTATCCATCATATCCTCAATATGACTCAGGCGATCAACAGCGCCTCCTTCGTAGTCAATGGCTGTTAAAAGTGGCAAAGCCTCAGTGTAGCTGGAAACAGCTTTGGAATAATGATTCAGTTGATAAAGCAAGTGACGTATTTGAGATGTATTAACAAGATTTTTTCCATATTGTTTTGATTGACTATCAAAATCAAACAGCAATACACCTCCCAAACCATCCTTTTGCAGCCAGTCTACAACGGGACTTTGTTCATTCAGTTCCGTACCTGAGAATCCCATTATCAGCATTTGACCGATTTTATTGCGCAAGCTAATCAACATTAACTCCTGATAAATTTTGTGCATGAAGTATATACAACACATATGTCATACACAATGACCATAAAATAACGTGAATCTGACATTAAAGACAGAAAGCAAGGGCTAAATGGCCGTTAGTCGGCATCACTGGCTTTGATTGAAGGAAGACTTTTAAAATCGCATTTACAGTTTCCTTCAGCATCAGGAGGAAAAGGTACTCCTGAAAAATCACTTGGATAACAGACAGACACATTCCAGGCAACATCCGTTGCCTTAATACTCGAAGGCAATACCCAGTATCTTATAGCCATATACGACTTACCTTTCTCACTTTGCCAAAATACAGGCGTAAACGTTGCCTTGTACATTAACCTTTGACTTGGCTCACAGGTAAATTGCTGGCGATTCCAGGATTTGCCCGCCGGAACCTCGATTGTCAGTATAGTTTTATTTTCTCCTGCATCAATCACATCGACCGTCACATTGTAGTTTGTCCAACAACTGTCCTTAACCAGCGTTAAATAACAGTTAAAGGCCATGACTTGTGCATAAAAAAACAAACCGATAAGTACAAATATCAAACGCATAGACATATCATCACCTATAAATCCATTATCCCTTTTTCTAATTATAAACCGACATGACGCAGCACAGTATTTTTTAGACAAAAATGAGCAAATTTGGAGCAGAAAAATCAGTTTACTGATAAAAAATGATCTTTTGTTAGGCAAGTATTTGCGGTTTTTTGGCAAAAAAACAAGTCTTTTGCCAATAATTTATCTTAGAGTCGCATTACAAGTTGATTTTAATTGCAACTCCATATATCCTTGCCTGCGAGGAGAGATGGCCGAGCGGTCGAAGGCGCACGCCTGGAAAGTGTGTATACGGAAACGTATCGAGGGTTCGAATCCCTCTCTCTCCGCCAAAAGCCTGAGAAGATGCAAAAATTTATCACTATTATATAGCTATATATTCAATCGAACCTCATTTTTGTATAACATACAGGCATCCATTCTTTTGAATCATTTAATTTCACAGTCACCATGCCGCAGTCTTTTGTCTGCAGCAAAGGTACACCAAATGCCTTATAACGTTGCACAACTTCAGCATGAGGAAAATGAAAGCGATTATTTTGTCCTAAAGAAACAATGGCGTATTTTGGCTTCACTTTGCGTAGAAAATTGTCTGATGATGAAGTTTTACTGCCATGATGCGGAACAAGCAAAACGTCTGATTGTAATTCCTGCCCATATCGAGAAAACAAATAATCCTCTGCTTTTTTTTCAATGTCCCCTGTGAATAATATCCGGCCATTAGGATGACTGATCTGCAAAATGCAAGAGCGATTATTTTTTTCTTTAAAGCGTTTTTTGATGGGAAAAAAACGAAAATCAACCCCGTCCCACCTCCATGATGGATAATGATGACAGGACAGGCCTCGATGATAATATTTACGATCATTGACAATCAACTCCTGCACAGGCATGGCGGACTCCAATGACTTTAAGCCGCCCCTATGATCCTTGTCAGGATGACTGATTACTATTTTATCAACAGACGTCACCTGCTGTGATTTTAAAAAAGGCAGTATGGCGAGTTTTGCCATGTCACTTCCCTGATAGAATTGATCTCCAGTATCATAGATCAATACATGATTCTGCGTTTGAATAACCGCAGCTAATCCCTGAGAGACATCGAGAATATTGACCAATAATTCACCGGATTTAATCTTTTGATAAGGCAAAAACAACGCCGATAATATCAATATAAAAGCCAATATCTTATAGGAACTTATTGGCAAAAGCACAAAACAAAATATTGCTGCCATCAAAGAAAGAGGAATAATAATCTGATTAAAAGACAGAGAAACATTAAAAACAGATAACCAGTCCACCCAATATAATATTTTAAGGAGAAGAGCAATTAAGACAGTCAAAGCTTGCATGAATAACCCGTGAGCCGCAAAAGGCAGGAACAACAGCATAACCAAAGCCAGTGGAACAATGAAAAATCCAACGAGTGGAATAGCAAATACATTGGCAATGAAACCTGTGACAGAACCATAGGAAAACCAATAAATCGTCAATGGCATTAAACCAATTAAACAAACAAGCTGAGCTAAAATAATTTTTTTAATTCCATGAACCGGCCATCTTTGATGGGCAATGATGAGGACAGCCACTGCCACAAAAGACAAATAAAATCCAGGCATCAGCACAGAGTGAGGTTCAAATAATAAAACGAACAACAAAGCATAACGCCAGATCTGCCAAATTCCGTATTTTTGGCCACCAAGATACTGAAGACTAAAAAAGAAACAACCAATACATGCGCGTTGTGCAGGTACAGCAAAACCGGCCAGCAAGGCATACATTAATGCAGAAAAAAGACTGGTAATGCTTGCTGCTCTTACCGCTGGCCAGCGCAAACAAAGAAAAAAATTCCTCCGCCATAGCCATTTTGTCAAGACAAAAATCATACCGGCAATCAATCCAATATGCGCACCGGAAATCACCATGAGATGTGTGGTTCCGGTTCTTCGGAACAAATCCCAAAGTTGTGGCTCAATCTCTTTTGTCAAACCAACCGTAAGTGCTTGCAAAATTCCAGCAGTCTGAAGGTTGGGTGCCGCCTTACGAATGTGTTTCGCAATATTTTCCCGGATATTGAAGGGCCAATCCTTGTCTTTGCCGGTAGACAATAGTATCCCCGAATGATTTTTTACATATCCAGTCCATTGTAAATGACGAGAAGAGAGCCATTGAACATAATTAAATGCGCCAGGATTACCCAGATTATGAGGTTTTTTTAATTTAACCTGAAACTGCCATTGTTCCCCGATATTCAAGGCAGATGGATGATGATACCAGGATAATAATAAGCTGGTTTTTATTTTTTTACCGTTAATTTCTTCTGTTTTAAAATAAAACTGTTTTTTCTCAGGAGTCTGAAAAGAAATAGAATGAATACGTCCTATCACTTTAGCCTGCAAGACATCAGAATTCAGCGGCAGTGTTGATGAAACCCACCATTGATGGGCCAACGCATAAAGACAGGCAAGAAAAAACAGGAAAACTCCGGATAAGCGCCATTGAATGATGCAAACAAATGCTATAAAGACAAATAAATAATAATGGCCTGTGTATGCAAACAATACACCAGCCAACAGGCAAAATATTTCCATTAAAGTTTAAAGTTGGACTCCGTTACGAGGCTAACATTACTTGAAAATATTAAAGCTTGCAAGTTGTTATGAAATTACAATAGGATAACTTTAATCCCGCATTCTGCAACAGAGGATATTTTTTCGTTTGGTTGGGACAAAATGAGACAAGCAACTCAATAAACGAATAATGGGGAATCATTAAAACAAAAACAGACCTCTGCGGAGCGTATGTTGCAATAACTCAGCACAAACGGACAGATTTGGGCTGACCGTAGGTTTAACTCAGGTAATAAGGATATTAGCATGATTATCGCAGCTTTAAATGAAACTGATAACGAAACCCGTGTCGCCATTACCCCCTCATCTGTAAAGCATTTTATCAATCTTGGTTTTAAACCACATATTGAGCAAGGCGCTGGTTTGAAAGCTGGATTTAAAGATCATGATTATGAACAGGTTGGCGCTACAATTATCAACAACAGAATGACCTTGCTACAAAATACCGGTATTCTTCTTTGTGTCGGAGAGCCGGATCAAAAAGATATAGTCCATTTAACGACTGGTTCTTTGATTATAGGCCATTTTGATAAAGATAAAGAAAACGCCGTCGTACGTGGATGCCTGAATAAGAACCTGAGCCTATTGTCCATGAATTTTATTCCTCGCATTAGTCGCGCGCAATCCATGGACAGCTTATCTTCACAGGCTAATCTGGCAGGATATCGGGCCATATTGGAAGCCATCTGTCATTTTAAGCGAGCTATCCCCATGATGATGACGGCCGCTGGCATGATTCATCCGGCCAAAATTCTCATTATTGGAGCAGGTGTTGCAGGACTGCAGGCAATAGCCACAGCAAAACGATTAGGCGCTGTAGTCTATGCTTTTGATGTACGTAAAGCAGCCAAAGAACAGGTGGAAAGTCTAGGCGCTGAGTTCATTGAAGTCAGCACTGATGAAAATATGGAAACATCGGGGGGATATGCCAGTGAAACCAGTGAAGAATATAAAAAACAGCAGGCCGCACTGATTAATGAATATGCCAGAAAAGTAGATATTATCATTACCACTGCATTAATTCCTGGAAAAAAAGCACCGTTATTGCTTAATAAACAGACGGTAGAAGAAATGAAAGCCGGTTCTGTGATTGTCGATTTAGCTACTTCCCGAGGTGGAAACTGCGAGGTCAGTGTACAAGACAAGATCATTCAATACAATGAAATCACCATTATCGGAATAAGCAACATGGCAGGATTAGTACCAGCGACTGCCAGTGAATTGTATGCTAATAATCTTCTGCAACTTATCAAGATGCTTGCTTCTTCACCCGGGGAAATTCACTTTGATTCTGAAGATGAAATTATTCAGCAGGCCTTAATTTGCCATAAAGCCCAATTTATGCCTTTTCAACTGGTCATGGAGAATGAAAAATGAATGAATTTAATACATTAGCCAATCCTTATATTGCCATTTTTACTATTTTTGTGCTCGCCTGCTTTGTTGGATATTATGTGGTATGGAAAGTAACACCTGCCCTGCACACTCCTCTTATGTCAGTAACAAACGCAATCTCCAGCATCATTATCCTAGGTGCCTTAATTGCTGCTGGCCGCCAGTTTACAGGTAGCCTGACCTGGCTTGGAGGTATCGCTGTATTTCTGACGGCAATCAACATCTTCGGTGGTTTTGTGGTGACGCAACGTATGCTGCGCATGTATAAAAAATAACAAGGATGCAACCATGTCAATTTTAATTTCATTCCTATACTTATTTTCGGCGATATGTTTTATACTTGCCCTGAAAGGTCTCGCCAGTCCGTCATCAGCACGCCAAGGAAACTTACTGGGGATCATAGGGATGGCTGTCGCCGTCATTGCTACCTTGCTCATGCCAGATCTTTATCATCATGCTCTGTTGATCATGCTTATTGCCGCAGGTGGTATAGTGGGTACAGTCATTGCTTTGAAAATCAAGATGACAGCCATACCCCAGCTTGTAGCCGGTTTTCATTCACTGGTTGGGATGGCAGCTGTTCTCGTTGCCTTCTGTGCTTTTTTATCACCTTCTTCATTTCACATTGGTTCACCAGGAGCCATTGCCAATACCAGTCTTGTGGAAATGAGCCTTGGATTAATTATTGGCGCTATCACCTTTTCCGGCTCCGTTATTGCTTTTTTAAAACTGCAGGGTCTTATGTCTGGCGTGCCTGTTCGCTTCACAGGCCAAGCTTGGCTTAATTTGCTCATTGGAATTGCTATTATTGCCTTTTTTATTAGCTTTGTCATGAGCCAATCATTTCATCTGTTTCTGATTCTTGCAGGATTATCATTTTTAATCGGTATTCTATTGATTATCCCGATTGGTGGAGCTGACATGCCAGTTGTGATTTCCATGTTAAACTCCTATTCAGGATGGGCTGCCGCAGGTATTGGTTTTACTTTAAGCAACCATCTTTTGGTGATTACCGGGGCTCTGGTTGGAGCCAGCGGTGCTATTCTCAGTTATATCATGTGTGTAGGGATGAATCGTTCGCTGATCAATGTCATTTTTGGCGACTTACAAGGCTCAGATAATCTGACGGACAAAAGCAGTGCTGACAAGCAGCAAGTAAATCAAGCCAATGGGGAAGATGCCGCCTTTCTGTTGGGCAATGCAAGGGATGTCATTATTGTTCCTGGCTACGGTATGGCTGTAGCTCATGCACAGCACGTCGTGAAAGAACTGACGGATGCGCTTGAAGAACGTTCCATCAAAGTGCGCTTTGCCATTCATCCTGTAGCTGGCCGTATGCCAGGGCACATGAACGTTTTACTTGCTGAAGCGGGTATCCCCTATGATCGAGTCTTTGAACAAAGCGAAATCAACCGCGATTTTGCCACCACTGATGTGGCTTTTGTTATTGGAGCCAACGACATCACTAATCCGGCAGCAAAAACTGATCCTAGCTCCCCTATCTACGGCATGCCCGTTTTGGATGTGGAAAAAGCAAAAACCGTTTTATTTGTGAAAAGAGGCATGTCGCCAGGCTATGCAGGGATAGAAAATGATCTTTTCTATCATGACAATACTTATATGCTATTTGGTGATGCAAAAGGCATGACTGAATCCATTGTCAAAGCTTTAGAACAAATGTAATCATTTATAATGGATGGATAAATGGTGTCCATCCATCTTTCCGTATGGTTCTTATTCTTTATTAAAAAAGCAAAACTCTTAAAAATCTCAGTTAATAATAGGTTAATTTTTTTACTGTAGAATTTAGAATTCCAAATTACAGAAATTATAAAATTCCTATGCAGATTCTTTATATTCCTTTCCCTGAATCGGAGGTAGGGGAATTACGTCAGATGGCAGAACAATGGAAAAAAAATTTAAAAACCAACTTCAATGAAAGCATTCAGATTTTATGCTATCAAGAGGAGTTTGACGAGGGCAGTTTGCAAGAGTTGCAAATCTATATTCTTGGACATGGATTTACAGATAGTCCTGATTTACGGATAACCAATATTTCAAATGTAAGTTCACCTCTGTGCAAAATCATTGATCCTGAAACTGTGGCTTCTCGCTTTCAGGAAGATTTTATGATAGTTAACTCCCAAATTAAAACGGTTCACTTATATGTTTGCGGTACAGAAAGCAAAAATAAACAGTTAGCAGAAACCTTTCAAAAATATTTATGCCGCCAGGATTTTCCCAGCATTCATTTTTATTCAGGTTCTGTAAGTATTCCGGATGATCATGGAAATGCCTGGTCATTTTCCAATGGAAATCCCTCTCCTCTTTTTACCAAAGCAAATTTAATACGTAAAACTTTAACCACTGAAACGCACGATCATGAAGATCACAAAAAACCGGTTAAACAAAAATTAACCACTGAAGATTTCAGGAAGAAAAATCTCCATCGGTTTTGGAAAATAAACAAAGAAAACAGAGCAAAGGCCATTCTCAAAATACGAGAAGAAAATTCTTTATATCACGCTCTAACTCAATAAAGCTGAGCCTCATTTTATCTTCGAGAAAAGCCAGGTACTTTGAGCCTGGCAAAATTAAATTTTTCTTAGTATCATGATTTTAGATTTTCAATACAAGCTTCAATTTACAGGACGTTAAAGCCACATACAACAACCTGATAATATATTAGCTGCTAAGTTGTCAAATTTAATTCGGAGATAAAGGATGCTTAATAAAATAGGTTGTTCCTTCTTATTGTGTGCCATTTTATTCAGTGTAAATGCATATGCAGAAACTCATATCTTAGTGGAAGGAATGACTGTAGAGTATGATTTCCCACCGAATGTCCCACAGACATTGACCAACTCCCTGTTTTGGACCGTTAAAGCCACCTGCAAAATTGACACGCCGGATGTGATTGATGAACTCTTTGCTCTTGGACTAAAAAAGAAAGGTACCGTCAACGGTATAAAACTTTCTGAAAATCAGACCTTAGCCCTTTCTGTTCATTCAGGAGATAAACTAAAAATCAGCGCAGATTCAGGTGCCAGTGTACAAATTACCAATCGAGGGAAAAGCCGTCTAAAGGCCACCTGCAAAACTTGACAGGTAAATTCAAGGATATCATTGCAAGTTTAACAAGATGCCGTAAAAACTCAGCTGCCGGCATTGTCCAATGTGATTTCAGGTTCCGTGAACAATGTTTTTCACGGAGCCTGGATTGATATCATATCTTAATGTTCTCTGGTAGCAGAAAACTGAATTTTTGGGTATCTTTCTTCTGCCATGGTCAGGTTGACTCGTGTCGGCGCTAGATAAATCAACATATCACCACCGTCAATGGCTAGATAATCATAGGCTTTCGTACGAAATTCACTCATTGCCTTTTCATCATCGGAATGTACCCAGCGCGCGCAATTTACATTTACAGACTCATAAACACAATCAACTTTATACTCATGTTTAAGTCTGTGAGTCACAACATCAAACTGCAAAACACCAACTGCTCCAAGAATTAACTGATTACTGTTTAAAGGTCTGAATATCTGAGTAGCCCCCTCTTCCGATAATTCGATAAGTCCTTTTAATAAGGCTTTGCTTTTAAGAGGGTCTTTTAAACGAACCAGACGGAATAATTCTGGCGCAAAATTAGGTATCCCGGTAAATTTCAAAAACTCACCTTGAGTAAAAGTATCCCCAATACGGATTGTACCGTGATTATGTAGACCAATAATATCGCCAGGCAGTGCTTCATCTGCATGTGAACGATCTCCTGCCATAAACGTCAAAGCGCTGGAAATTTGTATTTCCTTACCTAACCGTAAATGATTCAATTTCATACCTTTATTAAAACGGCCAGAGCAAATGCGCATAAAAGCGATACGATCACGGTGCTTGGGATCCATATTTGCCTGAATTTTAAAAACAAATCCAGAAAATTGATTTTCTTCTGGATAAACGCTTCGTTCCTGAGCCTCCCTGGCTTTTGGACCCGGTGCGTGCTCGGCATAATCATCCAATAATTCCTTTATACCAAAATTATTAATGGCTGAGCCGAAATACACCGGGGTTAACTGACCTGTTAAATACTCATCAAGATTAAAGGCATGAGATGCACCTTTCACTAATTCAATTTCTTCACGTAAATCAGAGGCGCTATCACCAATAAGTTCATCTAATTGTGGATTATCCAATCCTTCAATTTTTACAGCATCCTGTTTTTGGCTGTTCTTACCAGGCTGGTAGAGGTAAACAGCATCCTGATGAAGATGATAAATTCCCTTAAATCGTTTTCCCATTCCCACAGGCCAGGTAACAGGGGCACAACGTATGCCTAAAACTGTTTCCACCTCATCAAGCAGTTCTATCGGCTCACGGCCTTCTCTGTCCAGTTTATTAATAAACGTCATGATTGGCGTATCACGCAGACGGCAAACCTCCATTAATTTGACAGTCCTTTCTTCCACACCTTTAGCCACATCAATGACCATAAGTGCTGAATCTACTGCCGTTAACGTTCGATAAGTATCTTCTGAAAAATCCTCATGGCCGGGAGTATCAAGCAAATTCATCACCCGCTGATTATGGGTGAACTGCATAACAGAGGTGGTGACTGAAATGCCTCTTTCCTTTTCCATTTCCATCCAGTCAGAAGTGGCGTGCCGATCGGCTTTACGACCTTTAACGGTTCCAGCCAGTTGTATGGCTCCTCCGAATAATAATAATTTCTCTGTAACGGTTGTTTTACCTGCATCTGGATGGGAGATGATAGCAAAGGTGCGTCTTTTGGAAAAATCCTGATGAAAATCTGACATGAAAACGGCTCTTTAATAAAAAATCAGTATTTTAAGGCAAATAAAACCGACAGACAATTTAACCTTTTGATTGTACAATAAAAGTTAATTTTGTTCAATATCAGCCATCTCACCACTGTATTATTTAGATAAAATAGAGCAAATATAGCGGAAGCGCAAAAAAACCACTGATTTAAAAATAATATTTTCATGTTTTTGCAAAAAAATTGAAAAAACATTTTGTTTATTTTATAGGCAATAAATTATGAACTATAGTTAACTTAATTATGGCATAACCCTTTTTACCAAATCATGTATGATAAAAAAAATCCGGCAAACAATGAATCCTATGCTACCGAGCAAGCCTCAAGCGAGGTACGATTTGATCAACATCTGGTTGAGCAAAACATACTCCATAGATTAATTTTTCTGAATAACAATGATCAACTCAACCTTAAAGCACTATGTGAACAAGCCTTATTGTTCATTCTTTCTCATCCTTTTTTTTCCAATTCTTCTGCTGTTATCTGGCATAAAAAAGGCTCAAACATTGATGTTCTTGCGGAAAATGATTTGCAATCCAGGCTTGAATCATCCTTAAATGATATACAACCGCCAAAAAATAATCGCTTAATTCTGGTTAAAATTCAGTGGGATGAAAATCTCTTAAGTCCTCATGCAAAGAACAGACTCGATATTTTTTTTAACTTATCTGAGGCGTGTTTTTTTTGCTGCAGTATTTGGGTTAATTATTCTCAAAACATCATTAACACTGCATACAGTTTCCTAAACAGTTTTTTTGGTGTGTTTGATCTTTTGCTAGAAAGACTGAAGACATTAAAAGAAAACAGATTATTAAACACGATACTGGAAAAAACAAGTGAGTCCATTGAAATTACAGATCAAAATGCCATCATTCAATATGTCAATCCCGCTTTTGAATATATTACGCAATATAGCGCCAAAGAAGCTATAGGAAACTCGGTTGCCTCTCTTTTACGGGTAAAAGAGGCCAGCCCGGTTTTTTTTGATGATATCAGAAAACAATTAGACAGTGGCAAAACATGGAAGGGTGAAATTCGTTCAAGAAAAAAAGATGGCAGCTTATGGATAGCACAAGCCACCATTGTCCCTCTTATCGATGAAGAAACCCATAAAATTACTCACCATATCGCCATTAAGCAAGACATTTCTGAAGAAATAAAACGAATACATCAATTAAAAATTAATGAACAACGTTATAAAAACATTATGAATGCCGCCTCAGATGCTATTTTTGTCAACGATATCAATGGTGTCATTCTTGAAGCCAATGAAGCTGCCTGCTGTTCTCTCGGTTATACCCATGAAGAGATCAAACGTTTACGTGTCTGGGATATAGAAATTGGTGTCACTTTAGAGCAAATGAATGAGATGTGGGATAACTTACCCGATGAACCTCTAACCCTTGAGGGTATCCATCGAAGAAAAGATGGTTCCACCTTCCCTGTTGAGGTCAGAATTGGAATATTTAATACCTTATATCAGAAAATGGTCATTGCTATTGCAAGAGATATTTCCGAACGCAAAAAAGCCGAGAACAAAATCAGACATCTGGCTTTGGCTATTGAACAAAGCCCTGTACTGATATTAATTACTGATACACTTGGCACGATCGAATATGCATCTGGGAAGCTCACAGAGTTAACAGGCTACACATCCGATGAAATCATCGGTAAGAAGGCTGATGTCCTGAAATCAGGAATGACGCATAAAAATGTTTACAGGAAACTTTGGAACAGTTTGCTTTTAGGTAAAGAATGGCGAGGAGAGCTATTAAATAAAAATAAAATTGGCGATTTGTTCTGGGTATCTGCCATTATCTCACCGTTAAGAAATAATTCAGGCACCATTACCCATTATCTGGCCATTATGGAAGACATCACTCAGCAAAAAAGCTATGAAGAAATGCTTAAACATCAGGCCACTTACGATACCATGACAAACCTACCCAACCGAATCACCGGTCATACAAAACTTGAGCAATCTATCCTCTCGGCAAAAAACAATAAGTCAAAATTAGCTATATTGTTTATTGATCTTGATGAATTCAAACCGATCAACGATTCTTTTGGCCATGCCATCGGTGATTTGCTGTTGCAACAACTTTCGTCCCGTATATTGAATTGTGTTCGCCGTGCAGATACGGTCGCACGACTGGGTGGGGATGAATTTATGATTATTTTAGACAACATTCAACATCCAAAAGACGCTGAGGGCATTGCTAAAAAATGTCTTAAAAGCTGTAGCGAGCCCATTGTTATTGAAGCAAATCAACTCAGTGTGACCGCGAGTATAGGTATTGCCATCTATCCTGATCACGGGAAGGATGCCAAACAGCTCATGCGACATGCCGATACAGCCATGTATAAGGCAAAGGCCGATGGGAAAAACAATTTGCAAATATACAACAACAAAATGGCGGATATGGTTATTAATGAGACATATTTGAAATATGAATTGCAAAATGCCATTCAAAAAAACGAACTTTGTCTGCATTATCAACCCGTCATTGAAGTCAATAATCACACCGTTATCGCCGCTGAAGCTTTATTAAGATGGCATAATCATCATCTTGGATATATTTCTCCCATCCAACTGATTCCATTGGCTGAAGAAACGGATCTCATCATGCCTTTAGGCAACTGGATTCTTGAAACAGCTTGCAGGCACGCCAAATCATGGCAAAAAGCAGGAAAACCTGTAAAAATTGCAGTTAATATTTCTTATTTACAATTAAAACATCCCTCTTTTATTACCCAGATTAAACAGGTATTAAATCGCACGCAATTGAATGCCGAAGATTTAATCCTGGAAATTGCAGAATCTTCTTTAATTGATAATTCACCACAGATTTTAAAACAGCTAAAAAAATTAAATGAAATGAAAGTGAACTGTACTATTGATGACTTCTGTATAGGCTATTCTTCACTGAGTTACATACGTTCTTACCCCTTCAAGGGTTTGAAAATTGATAGATCTTACATTCAAAGTCTCCAGCAAACTTCAAAAAATGATTTCAGTTTAATTCACAGCATTGTATCCATGTCCCGCCAGCTCAAACTGAAAGTCATTGCTAAAGGAGTAGAAACCCTGGAGCAATATCAACTCATACGTGACTTAAATTGTGATTTGGTCCAAGGTTATTATGTAAGCAAAGCCTTAAATGATACCCAGTTTTTGAAATGGCTCAAGATAAATAAATAATAACAACGATTCCATATAAAAATTCCTATAATTCCAAATCAGGAACAATGGTCTCAAAATATTCCGCAACTTTCGCATTTGATGTCTGAGAGAGTTCAGCTGGTTGCCATTTTGGCGATTTGTCTTTATCAATCAGCAAAGCTCTTATACCTTCGTAAAAATCATGATCCCGCATAAAATGATGCACTAAAACATAATCCATTTTCAGGCATTCCGCCAAAGTTAAATCTTTTGCCCGATGAATTTGTTCTAAGGTGACTTTTAAACTTAAAGGCGCTTTTTGCAATAAATCCTGATAAATTCGCTCTGCCTCTTTTGTTCCCGCTTCCCCTAAGGCACTTAAAATTAATTCTACCGTTGCCTTTGAAAAACAAGTATTGATCAAGGACCATTCTTCTTTATTTAAGGTCTTATTTTCCTGAGAAGCAAAAGAAGATTTCAGGCAATCGCTCACCTGCTGGTGTGCATTCATGGATAAATCGCACTGAGCGAGGGTATCCACAAGTAAAGGCATTTGCCTGGAATTAATGACAAATTTTACAAGACCCGCCCCTAAAGCTTGTTTGGCATTAAGCCTATGCCCGGTCAATCCAAGATATACACCCAGATTGTTCGGACAACGCGCCAAAAGATAACTCGCCCCAATATCAGGGAAGAATCCAATCCCTGTTTCCGGCATGGCAAAAACAAAATTTTCACTGGCCACAGGATGAGAGCCATGTAAAGAAATCCCGACTCCACCGCCCATTGTTATTCCATCCATTAGGGAAATATAAGGCTTGGGAAAATGATGGATAAAATGGTTTAAACGGTATTCATGCTCAAAAAATCTCATTTGTTCCGGATGATTCGCCATACCAGCTTCATATAGCCAGCGGACATCTCCTCCTGCACAAAAAGCCTTGCCTGGCTTTGCCTGTAAAACCACAGCTTTAATATCCGGCTCCTGCTGCCAATGTTGCAGTTGTTCCTGCATTAATTTTATCATTGGCAAACTTAAAGCATTTAAAGAAGCCGGCCGATTTAAAGTAATCAGTCCTAATGGCCCTTTTTGTGAAAACAACACATCCTCTGTCATTCTTATTGTCCTTTAAACTCTGCGGAACGTTTCGTTAAAAAAGCCGATACACCCTCATCTTTATCTTTGCTGGCGCAGACCTTGGCAAAATGAACTGCTTCTAAATGCAAAGCCTCCGTGAGAGATAAATCGTAGCCATAATCGATGGATTCCATCACAGCCTGCACAGCTAAAGGAGCCATGGATAATACACCTTTTAATGTTTTTTTGGCTTGGGATAACAAGGTCTCCGGCTCGACAACTTCCGTTACCAATCCCCAGTTTAAAGCCGTTTCAGCATTGATAAAACGAGCAGTAAGGCAAAGATCCAATGCCCGCCCTTTACCAATAAGACGAGCCAAACGTTGTGTTCCTCCATAACCTGGGATCACCCCGAGTTTAACTTCCGGCTGGCCAAACTGAGCAGACGTAGAGGCAATACGCAAGGTAGCTGAAATCGCCAATTCACAACCACCGCCAAAAGCAAAACCATTTACCGCTGCAAGTGATGGTTTACCAAGTGTTTCCAAGTCTCTAAAAACCTGTTGCCCATAACGAGCAAACTCATAACCTGTCTGGGCATTACATTCTGCAAGCCGGTTAATGTCAGCTCCAGCACAAAATGCCTTACCTTGGCCAGTTAAAATCAAACCTTTTACCTCAACGTTTTCTTTTGCTTGCTGAAGAATATGAGTCAATGAATCTAGAACCTCCATATTTAAAGCATTTAATTTCTCGGGGCGATCCAGCGTTAAAGTCAGGATACCGTCGCTATCTAACTCCTGGGTAATATAGGTCATTATCTAACTCCTTATAATATGTCGTATTTTTCATCCAATGTAGCTTTAGCAATAATTTCACGCATAATTTCGTTCGTACCTTCGAGAATTTGATGAACCCTTAGATCCCGGAATATGCGTTCTATTTGATAATCACGCAAATAACCATAGCCACCATGCAGTTGTAATGCTTTATCACTGATTTGAAAAGCTACATCCGTGGCTAAACGTTTAGCCATTGCACAGTATACTGGGGAATGGGGATCAAAATTATCCATTGCCACCGCCGCCCTATAAACCATTAGACGCGCCGCTTCATAGTCGGTCAGCATATCGGCAAAATAAAAACGCAATGCCTGCTTTTCCTTCAACGGCTCTCCAAACTGACAACGGTCACCAAGATAAGACTGGGTTAATTTCAAACACTTAGCAGCGCCCCCTAATGAACAGGCTGCAATATTAACTCGACCTCCGTTTAAGGCATTAAGAGCAATTTTAAAACCCATGCCCT
Source organism: Legionella israelensis (assembly GCF_004571175.1). Taxonomy (NCBI): domain Bacteria; kingdom Pseudomonadati; phylum Pseudomonadota; class Gammaproteobacteria; order Legionellales; family Legionellaceae; genus Legionella; species Legionella israelensis. Next base: position 2,914,526 of record NZ_CP038273.1, on the reverse strand, counting down.
CTTCCCCAATAAGGTTTTCCACAGGAACGCGGCAATTTTCAAAATAAACCATGCATGTGGGTTGACTGTGCCATCCCATTTTTTTTTCTAGCTTACCAAAACTTAAACCCGGTGTGTTTTTCTCTACCAGCAAACAACTAATGCCCTGATATGTTTCATCACCGGTTCGCACCATACATACATACACATCGCTAACACCACCTCCTGAAATAAACGCTTTAGCTCCATTAATGACATATTCATCACCCTCGCGTTTAGCCTGTGATTTTAAAGAGGCGGCATCGGAGCCGGATTCAGGCTCTGTCAGGCAGTAACTGGCAAAGACTTCCATTGAAGTCAGTTTTTTGCCCCATTTCTGACGTAAAGACTCATGGGCATAGCGATCGATAATGGAAGTTACCATGTTATGAATAGAAAGATAAGCGCTTGTACTGACGCAACCGGTAGCAAGTTGTTCAAATATTAAAGAAGAATCAAGACGAGTCAGTTGTGAGCCGCCAATATCTTCACGAGCAACAATTCCAGCCATTCCTAATTCGGCTGCCTCACGTAATACTTCAATGGGGAAATAGCTATTTTCATCCCATTGATCAGCCATTGGAGCCAGTTTATCCCGAGCAAAATTTGCTGCCATTTCACGAAAGGCAATGCTTTCTTCACTGAATTTAAATTCCATGCTTTATCCTTAAAAAGCTTTATTGGGTAAGAACAGCATATAATGTTCAAGAAATCAATAATTAATCATGTCGTTAGCGAATATTATTACAAATGCGCAGCATTTGTACAGATTTAAAAAAAAACAGGCTCCATTAAAAATATTGTTTACGGAGGAATGCCTGGACTCTGGCCTAAAAAATGATATTATTGCGGGTTTCAGGGTGCCTGTGAAAACAAAAACAAGAATAATCACATGGAAACCATTGTGCAATCGGAAACCAAATCACAGAAAGCGCTTGCCATTTTAAAAGAATTTTATGGTTTTGACAGCTTTCGAGCACCGCAAGAAGATATTATTAATGATTTAGTCAATGGACGGGATTTACTGGTTCTCATGCCTACAGGTGGAGGAAAATCCCTTTGCTATCAAATACCGGCATTGATCCTAGAGGGTGTAGCTATTGTTGTTTCACCTTTAATTGCCTTAATGGAAGATCAGGTCACTGCCTTAACCTTACAGGGCATACGTGCAGCCTATTATAATTCCTCATTAAGCAGCGAAGAAGCCAGGAACGTACTTTCCCAGCTCCATAACCACCAGCTGGATTTGCTTTACATTGCGCCGGAACGATTAATGAGCCAGGCTTTTCTTGAGCGATTGGAGAACTGCTGCATTTCTTTATTTGCTATTGATGAAGCTCATTGTATTTCACAATGGGGACATGATTTTCGGCCAGAATATGCTGCACTGGGCAGATTAAAATCCTCTTTTCCTGATGTGCCTGTTATTGCTTTGACAGCCACTGCTGATCAACAGACTCGCCAGGATATTATTCTCAAATTAAATTATCATCCTGTCCGATACGTTGCCTCATTCAACCGTCCCAATATTCATTATCGAGTGATTCTCAAAGCAAATCCTTTCAAACAATTAAACCAGTTTTTACAGCATCAGAACGAGCAATCAGGTATTATATATTGCGGTACGCGAAACACTGTTGAACGTTTGGCAGAAAAACTTCAAAACTCAGGATATAAAGCACGCGCATACCATGCGGGCCTTAGCCATGAAGAACGTCGTGAGGTGCAATCTTTATTCAGGCATGATCACATTGATATTGTCGTTGCAACGCTTGCCTTTGGCATGGGTATTGATAAATCAAATGTGCGTTTTATTGTTCATTATGACTTGCCTAAGAACATTGAAAGCTATTACCAGGAAACCGGACGTGCCGGGCGGGATGGGTTACCTGCGCAGAGCTTACTTCTTTACGACCCGGCAGATAGTGCCAGGTTACGTGCATGGATAACCCAAATTCCGCAAGATGAGCAAAGGCGCATTGAAATCGGTAAATTAAATCATATGATTGCCTTTGCAGAAGCATCCTATTGTCGAAGACAAATATTACTGAGTTATTTTGGTGAAGCAGAGAAGCAAAATTGTAAAAACTGCGATGTTTGCGACCATCCACCGGACACCACAGACGTAACAGAAGAAGCAAGAAAACTACTGTCATGTATTTATAGGCTTCGTCAGAATTATGGCCTAATTTACACCATTGAGGTGTTAAGAGGCAGTACTTCTGATAAAATCATACGAGCAAAACATGATCGCTTAAGCACTTATGGCATTGGAAAGGATAAATCCGTCAAATACTGGAAGCATCTTGCCTGGCAATTGATTCATAAAGAATACTGCATACAGGATTTCAATCAATATCAGGTATTAAAACTAACGCCCAAAGCCATTCCTCTGCTAAAAGGTGAAGAAAAGATTGCTTTAACCATACCAAACAGCGATATAACAAAAGATAAACCCAATAGTAAACAGAAAAAGTCTTTGACATCTTCAGATATGACGCTATTTGAAATCCTGCGCAAGTTGAGGCGTAAACTTGCCGATGAGGAAAATAAACCCTCCTTTATGATTTTCAGCGACGCAAGCTTACATGAAATGGCAAGAGAAAAGCCCACAACGACAACCGCTCTTTTAGCTGTATCCGGAGTTGGTCAACATAAACTAAGCCGTTACGGCCATCATTTTTTAAAGGCCTTAAAAGACTATAGAAGCGAAGAGCAATAGCAATAAAGGTGAATGCTCAGCCCTTCTCGGGAGTAATAGATGATTTATCTAACGGTCGTATTTGAGTTTAGATTGGGCAAAAATAAGACTGGAAAAGCGCCGCATAGATAGCTCTGGACTTCAGCCATTTTTCAAGTAAAGGAAAGCAATAGATTAAAGACCATAGAAGCGCACCGTTATATTTATCAAAGTCGCTGTAAATGACTTAAGAAAATAGAATGGCACGAATTACCGCGGCATCGACCGCGGTATTGTAAGTTACAAAAAATTATATAATGGCCATTAAGAGAGTAGCCCCTTATTGTAAAAATAAAGGGCACGGGCGTGAGCGACCGTCGCGGAATAGGTTTTAACAACCGTCTGGATCAAGGTACTCTAGCCCTGCTCTCGAAACGTTTGAATAGTTGAAAGGACTCTGATTAAAGAACGTCCGCTTACAATCCTAAACAATAAAATTTCGAGGCGCGCATGTCATTATACAGTAATTATATTGGTATCGATATTGGAAAAATTTCTTTTGTTGTAGCGATGTATGGCTCAAAAAAGATATACGAATATGAAAATAATCCGACAGGTATTAAAGCGTTTATAAACGATTTCAAGAGTAAATTAAAATATGCTTTAACTGTATTAGAAACGACAGGCGGTTATGAGATGCAATTATTGCTCACTTTGTGTGAGTCAGGGTTTGCAGTACATCGAGCTAATACACGTAAGGTCAAACGATTTATTCAATCTTATGGCAATGAGGCAAAGACGGATAAACTGGATGCCCTCTCATTGGCTTTATATGGGTATGAGCGAGCACAACGACTAGAACTATTTACTCCTCAATCAACAAAAGCCCTTGCCTTATTTGAGTTGGTGCAGCGTCGTAATGATTTAAAACAAATGCTTGTTGCAGAAAAGAATAGATTAAAAGCTCCTCGCGCGGACATCATCAAAGCGAGCTGTAATGCAATGCTCGAGGTGCTTAATAATCAAATCAAGACCATTACAGATGAAATAAATACCTTGATAGAGGCTGACTCTGTGTTAAGAGAAAAAAAAGCTATTCTAAAAACTATTCCCGGCATAGGGGATATCATTGCTAATGAGCTTCTTGTCTTATTACCAGAATTAGGTTCCTTAACGCGACGTAAAATTGCTTCGCTTGCTGGCCTTGCACCAAAGGCAAATGATAGCGGGCAGTTTAGCGGTTATCGGTGTATTGGTTATGGCAGATGTGGAATTAAGCCCATATTATTCTTAGCTGCCATGGCTGCAAGAAATTCAAATTCTAGCTTAAAATCTTTCTACAATCAGTTAATTTCTTCCGGAAAGAAAAAGATGGTAGCTTTAACTGCTTTAATGCGAAAAATCATTGTTATTGCAAATGCCAGAATAAGAGATTTTAATTCGGGATTATTTTGTGCATGATGATAGATTAATTAAATTTAAAAAACGGTTAAGACATAGTTGATCTATGCGAAACCCCATATGGACCCCGCTATCAAGTAGCGGGGATTCGATCCTTAAAAATAGCTAAAGTCGAGAGATAGCTATGTAAGCATTTTTAAGGCTTATTTTATCCCAACCTGAACCAAATCCGACCATTCAAGGCAGGAGGTTGATCTCTTACTCTCGGGAATCGGCCGTTTGTACTACCGTTAAAGGGGCTGAGCACTTATAATAAAGAAACAAGAAAGAAGTTTCAGCCTCAAATCTTTTCGAAACAACCTATCTTTAAACGAACCTGGTAATATTTAACACTATTAGCATCGATAAATCCGCGTGTCTCAATAACTTCAAACCAATCCAGTTTCTGATGTGTTTCTGCGGCTTTGCTTAAAGCATTGTTAATAGCTGCTTCAATACTTTCTTCAGAGGTGCCTACCAGCTCCAGGATGTTATATACTCTGTTTGTCATAATGATTTCCTTTCTCCAGTTGTTTCTGTGCACGTGCTATAGCCTTTCTCAAGGCAACAGCTTCTTCCGATTGAGGAGGAGCCAGCTTTAACAAACGCTCCCAGTAATCAATCGCACGTTCATAATCATGGCTCAAGAATGAATCCATCGCAAGCATGGCTAAAGCATCAGGCTGCTCGGGATTTTTTTTCAAAATATTATAATAAAGCTCGCGTATTTGCATCGTAAATTGCTGCTGATTCAATCGCCAGAGTCCTTGTGCATAATAAATGGTATAAGAGATCTCCTCAGGCATTAAACGATGAGCTTTAGCGTAGGAATCGACAGCTTCCTGCCATTTACCCTGGGTATCATAAAGACGTCCAAGCAAATACCACCCTTTAGCACTTTCTGGTTTATCGTTTAATTTTGCTTTTAGTTTCTCAGCCAATTGTTCCGGAGTTTTTAAAGTTTGTAGCATTTTTGTGGCCACTTTCTGTTGCTCAGTTTGATAAACATACTGACGCCATTGAGTGAATGATCCCCAGGACCAATAGGCAAACGCAACTGCAAGAGCCATTACCAGCGACAAACACCCACTGAATAGAGGTTGCTTACGCAAAGGATACAGAGCAAGGAACATTGCTGAAATAAAAACAACAACTAAAATTGTAATAGCTAACCACTCACTCATGAGAAATTTCGTCCAGAACAACTGCGCCAGAAAATCAGGAAACCTGACAACAGAAATATCAAGGGTCCAAACCACAATATGGCAGTTACAGGCTTGACCGGGGGCTTAAATAAAATAAAATCACCATAACGCTCGGTTAAATACCCGGTAATCTCACTATCGGTTTTCCCTTTTTTTACCATTTCATAAACTTGTTGGCGCAGATCCTTTGCTAAATCTGCATTGGAATCTGCTAAATCCTGATTCTGACATACCAAACAACGCAAATCCTTAAGTAAATGATGAAACTGTGCTTCTTTTTGAGCAGAATCTAAAGGATATAAATCATTTGTATAGCCAACCTGAGTCTTGAAAAACAAAAAAAATAACAAAAGAAAATTCATAAACTGTCGTATGAGTTTTAACTTCATGAAACCCGCTCCAATTGCCTCATACGTGGCAAAATATCTTTTTTCCAATCTTCTTCAGTCAGTATGCCCACATGTCTGTATTGAATAATGCCTTCTTTATCCACTAAAAATGTTTCAGGAGCTCCATAAACACCTAAGTCGATAGCTAACTTTCCGTCTTTATCCTGAGCCACAATCTCATACGGATTACCCCAGTTTGCAAGCCAGCGTCTGGCATTTTCAGCCTTGTCTTTATAATTTATACCGTATATCGGCACGCCCTCTCTGGAAAGCTTAAGCATAAATACTTGTTCTTCAATACAAGCCGCACACCAACTGGCCCAGACATTCAAAAGAGCCACTTTTTTTTTCAGACTGTCCGGAGTCATTCTTTTGTCGGCATCAAAAAGGAGTGGCAAATTAAAATTCGGTAAAGGTTTTCCTATCTTTGCAGAAGGCAAATATTGAGGGTCTAAAGATAAACCGCGCAAAAAAAACAAACCAAGAGCAATAAACAAAAACAACGGCAAAATACGCCAACCAAATGTTCTCATGCTTCAACCTCTTGATAGTTGCCGCCTTTTACTGAACGTTGAATAAAATATCGCCTGTCAGCAAAAGCTAAAAAGCCTCCGGCCAGAATTAAAAATCCTCCACCCCATATCCATCGCACAAAAGGTTTATAATATATTCTGACTGACCATGATTCTTCCCCTACCGGCTCCCCCAGAGCCACATAAATATCTCTAAAAGGATTCACATCTATAGCAGATTCGGTCATTGGCATCTGCCCTACCGTATAAATTCTTTTCTGCGGATATATCCATTTATATCGGTTTTTATAGTTGACTCGAAAGACAGCCTCTGTACCGGTATAATTAGGGCCTATAAGCTCTTTTTGCTGCTCAAATTTAAGTGTGTAATCTTGTAACTGAACATCGCCGCCAGGCGCTATCACCACATCCTGCTGAACACCGTAACCTGTAGAGACAGCAATACCAATCACCGTTACAGCCACCCCACAATGCGCAATCACCATCCCCCAATAAGCCTGAGAGATGGAGCTTAAACCACCCCTTTGCTGGATACGGCTATAAACTGCTTTTAAAGTCGTTAAAACAATCCAGGCAGCCAATATCAATCCCAGCAGCACGGAAGAATTAAAAGAAGCTGAAGTCAACCACAACAACATTACAGGTATCAGTAAACTGAAAAAGGCCACCCAGTTTAATTCCACCGCCAGTCTTTGCAAGCGATCTTTTTTCCAACGTAAGTTCACACCTAAACCCATGACAAGAAGCATGGGAACCATGAGAGGTACAAAAACAGCGTTAAAATATGGCGCACCTACTGATAATTTTCCTAAGCCCAATCCATCCACCACCAAAGGATAAACAGTGCCCATAAGGATGGTCAGCATCATGACCACCAAAAACACATTATTTAATAGTAAGGCACTTTCTCGAGAAACAAAGGCCGGCTTTTCCACCGTTTGCAAGGATTGAGCTCTCAAGGTAAACAATAATAGTGAACCACCAATAACAACCAGTAAAAAAGCGAGGATAAACAGCCCCCGCTGAGGATCCACAGCAAATGCGTGAACTGAAGTTAACACCCCGGAGCGTACCAGGAAAGTGCCGATTAAACTTAATGAAAAGGCAGCTATAGCCAACAACATGGTCCACGCTTTAAATTGCTGGCGTTGTTCCGTTACAGCTAAAGAATGAATCAATGCAGTACCGGTTAACCATGGCATAAAAGAGGCATTTTCAACCGGATCCCAAAACCACCATCCTCCCCAACCTAATTCCCGATATGCCCACCAACTGCCTAACGTAATACCAGCGGTTAAACAACACCAGGCAGCCAGTGTCCAAGGTCTTGTCCACTTTGCCCAGGAAGCTTCGATTTTGCCTGTCCACAAAGCAGCAATTGCAAAGGCAAAAGCAATGGAAAAGCCCACATAACCCATGTACAGCATAGGAGGATGAAACAAAAAACCAGGGTCTTGCAGAAGAGGATTTAAATCTCGTCCCTGGGCATTTAAAGTCACAAATTGCCTGAGAAACGGATTGGAGGTCAATAATAAAAACAAAAGAAAGCCAATACTTAACCAGCCTAACACCACTAAAACTCGAATACGAATAGCAATGTCTAAAGAAAAACTGCAGAAATTCGCCAAAAGTATCCAGAAACTTAAAATCACTACCCATAACAGCATGGAACCTTCGTGACCGCCCCAAACGGCACAAAGCTTATAAAACCAAGGTAAAGATATACTGGAATTAGCAAGAACATAGTTGACTGAAAAGTCATCCGTTAAAAAACAAAAAGTCAGCGAGCAGTAGGCCAATCCTGTGAAAAAAAACAGGCCAATCACGTACAGAGATGAAGCATTTATCCAGTCTGCTTTTCCCCTGTGTAAGCCGATAAGAGGAACAGAAACCAATAAAACAGCAAACATTAATGCCAGGATTAAGGAAAACAAACCTACTTCAGCTACCATCACTTACCTTTATTCATTAATGCGTCCTTAACTTCCGGTGGCATATAATTTTCATCATGCTTGGCAAGGACTTCTGTTGCCTGGAATTCAGTTTGATTCAATAAGACACCTTCAGCCACAATGCCTTGTCCCTCACGAAAAAGATCCGGCAAAATGCCAATGTAGCGAACATGAAGACTTTTCTTAAAATCGGTGACATCAAATTGTACCTGTAGATCTTTTCCCGAACGAATGACCGTGCCTTTCTGTACCATGCCTCCTACACGAATTTTATGATGGTAAGGCGCTTCACCGGCTGCTATCTGAGAAGGCGTATAAAACAAACTGATATTTTGTCTTAAAGCATACAAAACCAAAGCAGAAACGATGGATATGATAAATGCAATAAACAAAAGCAATGATAACTTACGCTTTCTGACGGCCAGCATATTTTACTGTCTCTTGAACCAATTTTGCAATTTTTTGCGTGTCTGTTTTTTCTGCCATTTTATACCCAGCAAATTCATTACTAGAACGACACAAACCAATCCATAAGCCGGCCAAATATATATGGAGTAACCTCCCATTGCTAACCATTGAAAAAGTTGGCTCATTTTAATCCTCCCTCATAGGTAATTTTTACCCAGGATTGTCGCCTTTCTCGAAACAACAGCTCACAGCGAGCTTTCTGTAAAATAATCCACATACAATATAAAATAAATCCCGTCAGATTTAATAATAATGGATATAACATACTGGCAGCTATCTTCGGCTTGGCAAAAATAGATAATGTAGCACCCTGATGAAGTGTGTTCCACCAATAGACTGAATAATGAATAATCGGTAAATCAATCAAACCCACCAAGGCTAGAATAGCGACCATTTTTTCGGCAGCTTCCTTATTTTTTATCGTCTGATAGGCTGCCAATATGGCTGCATAAAGAAAAAAAAGCACCAGTTCAGAGGTTAACCGAGCATCCCAGACCCACCAGCTTCCCCACATGGGTTTTCCCCAGATACTTCCTGTCACCAGTGCTAAAAAAGCCATGCATAATCCAACCTTTGCCATTTGAATGAGCAAAAGCCCCGCTATTTTTATGCGCCATACCAGCAGAAGAACTGCCAGAAAACCCATCCAAGCATACAAAGCAACAGACAAAAAAGCACTCGGCACATGGATATAAATAATTCGATAAGCGTCACCCTGCTGATAATCGGGAGGTGCGAAGAACAGCCCCCACAACATACCAGAAATAAGGGTTACCAATGCGCCAAAAGCCAACCAGGGACTTGCGCGTCCAGAAATGGAATAAAAGGATTTAGGGGATGCCAATTGATATAAAATCTTCCACATAGGAAACAGCGCGCGATAAAAAAAAGAAATTTTAACATGCATTCATTATTCATGACAATTTATCACGTCTTTTTCAGGGCTGATGCACCTAATTTTTGATCATAAAAGCCCTTCTTTTGCCCACCTGCTGTACTTTATGCACAGCATCCATGCGATGGTGGAGATATTATGGAAGGTCAAACTCCGTTAAATAGCGAGCGAGAGTCATGGGAGGCTTTTGGACTGTTTAAAGCAAGGCATGGTCATTTTCCATTTTTCCTGTCAGCTAATTCCTGCTAATCTGCAAGTCCCACCCGCATCACAGAGGCGATAGCAAAAGGCAAAAATCCTGCTGCAAGCAAGGAAATAGCCGTTAAAATAGCCAGATAAGCAAGAATATCTAATCCTTGCATGGCCATGGTCAATGCCGCACTGCCAAAAATCATCAGTGGTAAGGTCAAAGGCAATAAAATCAAAACAATCAACGCACTGCGCTGGTTTACACCGATACCAAAAACCGAAGCCAAAGCGCAAAGAAATAAAATAGCTGGCGTACCGCAGATAAGACTCAACGCCAAAATGAGCATTTCCTTTAATGACAAGGAAAACAAAACAGCAACCAAAGGGGACAAAAGCAATAAAGGCAGTACATTTATCAACCAATGCACAAGTATTTTTGCCGCTATCAAAAGAGGCAGATTTTCACCAGAAATAAGCCACTGTTCAATAACCCCTTGTTCATAATCCTCCTGAAATATCCTCTCAGAGGAAAGCAAAAAAGATAAAAGCACCGCTATCCATATGATTCCTGGAACAACAGTACGCAGAATAGCTGGCTCTGGTGGTAAGGTTAAAGGAAAAAAAACGATTAACATGACAAAAAACAAACAAACATTAAGGAGTGTTTTTAATTGGCGCAAATGTAACAAAATTTCTCGATGAAACTGTCTTATGAAAAGCTGTATCGAAGTGATCAAATTCTATACTCCTGATAACGGCCAATTTTATCCGGCAACATTTGATGAGAAGTTAAAATCACGATTCCTCCCCGGTCACGATGCTGCCCAATTGCATTCACTAAACAATCAATACCTTGTACATCAAGAGCAACCAAAGGTTCATCAAGCAACCAGATTGCACCTGTGGAAAAAAATAATCTTAACAAACTGACACGGCGTTTTTGTCCTGCAGATAATTGTTCACAAAGCTGGTGGGCATAAGGCTCAAGAGACATCAAAGACAACCATTTATTGAGCGACTGACATCCGGGATTATATTTTAAGTCAAAATATATATTTTCTTTTACCGTTAACAGCGGATTAATGCCTGACTTATGACCAACAAGGCATATATTTTTCTGATACTGCTCAAGCATAGGATGAATGGATTTTCCCCGATAACGAATTTCTCCTTTTATTGGATAGAACAATCCTGCCAAAAGCCGAAGCAAGGTCGTTTTACCCGCCCCGTTTGCACCTCTCAAATGCAGAAGGTCACCGGGTTGGACAGTGAAAGAGACATCTTTCAACAGGGGCATGTCACAATATTCAAATTCAAGCCCTTCAACTTCCAACATGACCATCATCACTTAATAAAAGGGTATTTATTCGTCATAATTTCAAAATCTCAGAACTGACTACGTTCGTAAAAAGCACACAGACTAGCCTGTATCCATAAATAAGACAAGGGTCAAGAGGCTTTCAGGAAAAAATACATTCGCCTTTTTCACTTGCGAAAGGAAGAACTCAAGTTCATAATCATGCTTTTTAAATGATATAGCGGGATAAGTATGGAGTTTCTCAGTCAATACAGCTTGTTTCTTTTGAAATCCATTACCATAGTGATTGCTGTTTTAGCGGTTGTTGGCGGAATTTTTTCCATGAGTCGCAAAAAGAGTAAACAGGATTTGCAGGTTATTAATTTAAGCGAAAAATATGAAAATAACAAACAAAGTTTAGCTAAAGAAATTCATGGTCATAAAGCTAAAAAAAAGAAAGATAAAAGCAAGCGCCATCGTACTCTCTATGTCATTGAATTCTCAGGGGATATCAAGGCTTCTCAAGTTGAGCAACTAAGAGATGAGATCAGCGCGGTTTTATCGGTGGCATGCTCTGATGACGAAGTCGTGATTAAACTTGACAGTCCGGGAGGCGCTGTAAATGGGTATGGATTGGCGGCTTCACAACTTCAGCGCATTCGTGATAAAAACATACCGCTTACTGTCTGCATCGATAAAATGGCTGCCAGCGGGGGCTATCTTATGGCCTGTGTTGCCGATCAAATTGTTGCTGCCCCTTTCGCCATTATCGGTTCCATTGGTGTCGTGGCTCAGATTCCCAATTTTTATCGCTGGCTGCAGAAAAACCATATAGATATTGAGCTCATGACAGCCGGTGAATACAAACGTACGCTAACACTGTTTGCTGAAAATACAGAGAAAGGTCGTAAGAAGTTTCAGGAGGAACTGGAGCAAATCCATCAAACATTCAGAGATTATGTCCATCATCACCGCGAACAATTGGATATTGATAAAGTATCCACAGGTGAGCACTGGCTGGCTAAAGATGCTTTTCAGCTAAGTCTGGTGGATAAGTTATCCACAAGTGATGATTATATCATTCAGAAAATGGATGAATTTAAGGCTTTTGAGATAAAAATAGAAGCAAAACCAAGTTTGATCAATAAGTTGTTAAAGCCAGCGATGAATTTATTACATCCATGGGGATAGTCAATATCCATACCACAGTATTTTTTTAGATAAAGATTGCTGTCGGAAAATTTTGCATAAAAGGTATATAATTAAACACATGAAATTCGTAAGGCAGGGAGAGAAGAATGAGTGATCAAAAATCGAAATTACCTGATTTCAAAGAACTAACTTCAATGACATCCAAATTGTTCAATGATTTAAAAACAAGTGTGAAGGAAATTATTCACGATTATAAAGCAAAGCGTCAGGATGTCAGTGAGCCTGAAGAGTCCGCTGAAAAATCGACGGCAAAAAAAGCAGCGGAACCTAAGGCCGAAGCGCATGAATCAGAAATCCAGACCAGTGTTGATGTTGAGGAAAAACCAGAGGAAAAAACAAAACAAAAAGCAGCCAGCCAGAAATCGGATAAATCTGAAGAATAAACTCTTATTCTGGTTACTCATGTTACACAGTACAATATTTTTTAGAAGCTGAGGCAGGTCATCTTTCCATTTTTATTCAGTGCTTATAACATAAGCACTTATGCTTTTTTTTGCTCAAACAAATGACTTAAATTAATGGAGAACAGCTTCTGTATCTGCTCATCATTCTTTGATAAAACCGGTATCCAATTAGAGGCATAAGATGTTTTTAAGTTCTGTAATTCTTCCACAGAAGGTAAGCGATAGGGTAATAGCTGGCTTAATTGGTAAAGACTGATTTGATTTAAATCCCGGCTCAGCATGTAAACATCTTCTTCAGTCGAGTGAATTATTTTTTTCTCGGTTAATTTTTTTATCATCTCATCTACTTTAATCTCATAAGGCTGCTGACTGGCATCTATCAATTGAGAAACTTCCAATCCTTTTCCTTCCTGCTGAGCCTCCCATAGAAGATTGAGCCATAATAAAGCATGAGAAAAGCCATCAATCGGTTTTCCAGTTCTTCTCTGATAGTGTACAGACAAGGCATAACTGATTTCAGCTCCCAGTAAAGTAATGATCCAAACCCAATAAACCCATACAAAAAAAATGGGCACAGAGGCAAAAGCACCATACAATAATTGATAAGTATTGTATTGAGTCAGGTAATAGGCAAAGCCAAGTTTTGCTGTTTCAAACAAAACAGCAGCCACCAGTGCTCCGCAAAAACCATGTATGATTTTCACTTTACAATTCGGTACAATAACGTATAAAAAAGTAAAAGCAAATAAGGAAAGAAAGAAGGGAATAGAGTTGATTAAAATAGATGGGGCTTGCTGATCTTTTACGATAGGAATGGACACCACGTAAGAAGTGGCTGCAAGACTCAATCCTAACAGTACAGGAGCCAGTGACAGGATTGCCCAATACAATAAAAAAGCCGTGACGCCATGTCTTGGTGTGGTCACTCGCCAGATTTTATTCATCGCTCTTTCAATAGTCACCATTAACAATATGGCTGTGACAAAAAGAAACGCCACACCAACAATCGATAACCTGGACACTTGAGCGGTAAAAAGTTGTAAATATTCCTGAATAACTTTTCCTGTGGCTGGTACGAAATTCTGAAAAATAAAGTCTTGTATTGGATCTGATAAATCCTGAAATACAGGAAAGGAAGCAAGAATGGAAAGACTCACTGACATCAAAGGCACAATAGCAAGCAAACTGGTAAAAGCAAGGGCTGAGGCTCGGTAAGTGCAATCATCCTCAAAAAAATGATCATAAACAAAACGCATAAAACGCTTACTATCATTAAATGTCTGAGAAACCTTATCTTGCCATTTCATAATGATGTTCCTGGTTTTTAAAGATTTAAAAAACATATCTGGTTAGCGCATACCTAATATTTTTTAACTCTGGCGCGTCAAATTTGTAGAAGTCAGAGCAAATTTGCGGCCAGAAAGTGTAAGATGACCTATCCAAAACTGGCTCGTATAAAAGCTTTTTTCGTTTAGCGGTCATTATTTAACCGTTCTTTCACGTAAACCGGTAGCAATAGGGCTGACACCAATGTTTGGATTAACACCACAATCATCAAGGATTTTAAGCAGATTATTTCCCTTACGCGTTAAGCGCTTGACACAATACTCCTCAAGGTAACTGTCCAAAACATATTTATAATCCGGTAAGGTCAGAATACTTAAAATCTTCTCGGCTCGCAGCATATGATGAGGGTTTCCATAATCACAGGATTGAAACAAAACAGCACCAAGCATCGCTGCATAACTTGCTTTACGAATGTCATTCAACACATAAAAGCGCTGAATACATTCATCCAGTGCACGATCCTGATCCCATTCGACCCATTCATCATATAAATTTAAAGCCGCCTGCGGATTAAATTCCTCAATGTTTTGAATCTCCTGGATTGCATAAGCCACAGGTACGACAGCCTGCACATTTGCCCAGGAACAATTGCCGGTAATTTGTGATGTCATGGGTATTTTTTCCATCGGCAACAATCCCAATTGTTGATTAATCACATGATGGAAATAACGTCGACTTTGTTTCTTATATAAGAAATCCTGCAAAAAATTAACGTTCAGAACGTCAGGACGCGTTATACGATAGATGTTTACCGAGCCTTCCGTTAAACTGTTTTCCCCCCTGTCAATCTTCGCCCACCATTGATGATAACGCACAAAACAAAAAGCATGTCCCCTGCTTGCTGCTGGAAAAATTAGTAATGGTGAGCGCAGCAATTGCTCCAGGCGTTTAATTTCCTTATCCGTAAATATTGAAACATGCTGAAGTTGCAGAAATTCAGCAGCAATGGCAAAAGCATCCATAATTTCATAGACAAGTGGAAAAGCATGGCGCAAATGACGAGTAGAATAACTGCTGGTAAACCGTCTTAAGGAATCTTTTATGACTGCAACTGTGAATTCCAGTATAAAACCTTCGTAATCGAGTTCAATGAATTCACCTTCCGCATTAACGATATCAACATCTCCCTGAAGTTCATAACGATGCCCTAACAGCTTTCCCTGGATGAAATCAAGGGCAAAATCCAATTTTGCTCCATGTTGATACAATAAATGTTTTAATTGATCCTGTCCCCGCAACACTGGATAAACCAAAACGGACAAACCGGCTCTTGTATAAGCATTGGGATTTGCTCCATGTTTCAACAATAATTTGCACAAAGTCATATCGTGATTATCAACAGCCCAATGCAAAGGTGTACGTCCTGCAACATCGGTTTTGTTTACATCAACGCCTAATTTAAGCAATTCTTCTGCAATATCCGGCTGCCTTGTAATGGCACATTCAATTAAAGGGGTAAATCCATATTCATCAATATCGTCCAGAGATTCACCTTGCCTAATATAACGATCAAAATCAGGCATTCGGCGACCGATAATGTCATTTGCAATGGTCATTATGGACCTCTAGGCTTGGGCGCAGTCGTGAATTTAGGCATATTGCCCAGACGCAATTGTTTTTCCATTTCCTGTTCTCTTCTTTGATTATCAAATTCACGACGAGCTTCGGTATTAAGAGGCGGCTCGGGATTCACAGAAGGATCATAACCATCATAAGTCTGCTTATCTAAATAAGGATGTTGTAACGGACTATTTTCCACATCAGCATCCAGATCTTGCTGACTCTGCTCCTCATTACCATGTTCACGAGCATTAACGCGAGCTCTTTTGCGATGACCTTCCTGCTCCATCAAACGTCTTTGACGTTCCATTGATTTGGTTTCATCCACCAAATAAGATGCATCGCCATGGCCTGGGGGCAGGCGGTCAGGAATACCAGTACCACCCTCACTATCATCAGTGGTTTCAGTGCCACTGTCAGTAGTATCGATGTCACTGTCAAGGATATCAGAGCCGGGATTAATTATATCGTTACCGGAACGCTTTCTTCTCTTCTTCATATCTAAAAGTATAATTTATATAATGGCAGTATTCCAAAATATTAAGAACAACGGACTTAGCTGGCAAGATGATAGCTGAAGAAAAAATCATGCCGAAAAAATTCGTCTTGTCTTTGATTCAGAAGAAAGATAGATGCCAACTTCATCGGCAATGAGTAATTATTTAAGCGATGACAAATTATAAATAGTCCTGATATAAAATTTCGGCAATCTGTACAGCATTTGTAGCCGCACCTTTGCGAATATTATCTGCAACGACCCATAAATCAAGTCCACAGGGATGAGAAATATCCTGACGAATGCGCCCTACGTATACCTCATCATGGCCCGCAGCATTTTTTATGGGTGTTGGATAACCGTTTTTTGCAGGATTATCAACCAGCTTCACACCGGGGGCACCCTGTAAAATTTTACGCGCTTTGGCAACAGTCAAAGGTGATCTCAGTTCAAGATGTATCGCCTCAGAATGACCATAAAGCACAGGTACCCGTACCGCTGTAGGGTTCACTAAAATGGTATCATCTTCCATGATCTTATGGGTTTCCCATACCATTTTCATCTCTTCGCGAGTGTAACCGTTCTCTTCAAATTGATCGATATGAGGTAAGACATTAAAAGCAATTTGCTCAGGATAAACTTCCGCCTTAATGGGTCTGCCATTTAAAAGTTCCCCAAGCTGGTGAATCAGTTCACTGATGGCTTTATTACCTGTCCCTGAAACAGCCTGATAAGTAGCTACATTGATACGATGAATTCCTGCGGCATCATGCAAGGGCTTTAAGGCAACCAACATTTGAATCGTTGAGCAATTGGGGTTTGCAATGATATTGCGATGGGTAAATTCTGCAATTTTATGAGCATTCACTTCCGGCACGACTAAAGGAACATCATCATCGTAGCGAAAACAGGAGGTATTATCGATTACTACACATCCTGCAGCTGCAGCTTTCGGCGCGTACTCTTTTGAAACTGAACCACCGGCAGAAAATAAAGCAATATCTACTCCGCTAAAATCAAAATCGGCCAGATCCAATACATCCAGCTCCTGACCATAGAACATGACTGTTTTTTCTACTGAGCGTGCACTGGCTAAAGGATATAACGTTTCAACAGGAAACTGTCGTTCCTGCAGTACTGTCAGCAAAGTCTGGCCAACGGCACCGGTGACACCCGCAATAGCAACATTCAAACGTCTGTTCATTCTTAGCCTCAATTCTGATTTCCAGAGTTCCAATAAATAACTCATATTACGCAGCTTTGTCCTTGGACGGATTTGAAATTCCAAAATGCGTCCAAGTCTTCTAAAAAATACTGTGCTACATAATATGGGGGAATAAAACAACCAATATTTTCAACGATTACCGTGCTCTATAGTAATTATCTTTAATACATTAAACAACAGGTCAGCAAAACATCTATAAATTTTGTGCCTTATGGCGCAAATAAAGGTCCATAAGCACAAGTGCCATCATCGCTTCAGCAATGGGAACAGCCCTGATTCCCACACAAGGGTCATGCCGCCCCTTAGTGATAATCGTTTCATTCTCACCTTTAATATTGACGGTTTGTCCAGGTATGGTAATGCTTGAAGTTGGTTTTAAGGCAATACTGACTTCAATATCTTGGCCTGTAGATATGCCTCCTAAAATACCACCGGCATGATTTGATAAAAATCCTTTTTCACTTGTCATTTCATCTCGGTGCTTACTACCCAATTGGCTGACTGAATCAAAACCAGCGCCAATTTCTACACCTTTGACAGCATTAATGGACATCATGGCATAGGCCAGTAAGGCATCCAGTTTGTCAAAAACCGGATCACCCAATCCAACCGGAACATTTTTGGCAATGACTTTCAGACGAGCGCCTACCGAGTCACCTTTTCGCCGCAATTGATCAATATATTGAGCGCATTCTGCAGGTTGATAGCTGTTAGGACAAAAAAAAGCGTTCTTGTTTATCTCTTCTTCATTTTCAAAATTCAATAGTAAATCACCGATTTGCTGCAAATAAGCAAAAATATCAATCTGCAAGATCTGTTTAAGATACAATTGGGCGATGGCACCGGCAGCCACGCGAGCCGCCGTTTCACGAGCGGAAGACCGTCCCCCACCCCTGTAATCACGAACTCCGTACTTGTGGTGATAAGTGAAATCCGCATGGCCTGGTCTGAATAAGTCTTTAATATTCTCATAATCTCTGGAACGCTGATCACTGTTGTGTATTAACAAAGCAATGGGAGTCCCCGTCGTTTTTCCTTCAAAAACCCCTGAAAGGATTTCTACTTTATCATCTTCCCTTCTTTGTGTGGTGTATTTTGACTGGCCAGGTTTCCGTTTATCAAGAAATGGCTGTATATCTTCTGCATCTAGACGCAAACCAGGAGGACAGCCATCAACTATGCAACCTATAGCTGGCCCATGACTTTCTCCAAAAGAGGTCACTGTAAATAATTTACCAAAGGTATTTCCCGCCATTAACGACTCGTAAAATAATCAGTTAACTGTTGAGAGCTTAGTACAAAGACACCATGCCCGCCATGTTCAAATTCAAGCCAGGTAAAGGGTATATTTGGAAAAGTCCGTTGTACAAGCTCATCGCTATTTCCAACTTCTATAACCAATATCCCTTTTTCACTCAGGTAACGGCTGGCATTTTGTAAAAGGTTTTCTACAATAGCCAATCCATTGTTTTCTGCTTGTAATGCCATGGTCGGCTCATAAGTATATTCTTTCGGCAAAGATGCCATTTCAGCACGTCCGACATATGGAGGATTACTGACAATGATGTCATATTTTACTTCTGGCACATTCTCAAAACAATTTGATTTTATCAGGCTTAGCTGCTCTTCGAGAGCATGATATTCCATATTAAGCTGCGCCACATCCAAAGCATCAGATGAAATATCTACTGCATCAACAGTGGCTTTTGGAAAAGCATAGCAGCAGGCAACAGCAATACAACCGCTTCCTGTGCACATGTCCAAAATGCGATGAACATTTTCTGCAGCAATCCAGGGAGAAAATTGATGTGTGATTAATTCAGCAATTGGAGAACGCGGAATCAATACCCGCTCGTCTACATAAAAAGGTAATTCACAAAAATAAGCCTGACGAATTAAATAAGGAACCGGAATGCGTTGATTAATGCGCTTTTCCATTTGCGTATATAACTGTTTTTTTTCTTTCGTCACTAAACTGGTATTTAACAAAGATGGATCAATATCATATGGCAGGCATAAACTACCAAGAATCAATTGCCGTATATCATCCCAGGCATTATCTGTACCATGACCATAAAATAATTCTTTCTGGTTCGCCCAGGAATATCCAAAACGCAAGAAATCATTAATGGTTTTGAGTTCCAGGCAATCCTTTTCTATAAAATCAGTCATTCGCTTCTCTTATTGTCTATATTTGAAATCTTATAAACTAAAATTTTCACCAAGATAAATGTTTCTTACCTGCTGATTTGCCAGAATATCTTTCGGTGAACCTTCGCAAAGGATTTTACCCTGACTGACAATATAGGCTCGCTGACAAATATCCAGTGTTTCCCTGACATTATGATCCGTAATCAAAATTCCAATACCTTTATTACATAAATGAGAAATAATTTTCTTGATATCAATCACAGAAATAGGATCAACACCGGCAAAAGGTTCGTCGAGAAGAATAAATGCCGGTTCAATGGCCAATGCCCTGGCAATTTCCACTCGCCGCCTTTCACCACCTGATAAAGACATACCCAGGCTATCAACAATATGGCTGATGTTAAATTCATGCAATAGTTGTTCGAGCTTCTCAGTTCTCTGTTGGGGGGTCAGTTTTTTTCTCAATTGTAGAATGGCAAGAATATTCTCCTTTACCGTCAATTTACGAAAAACGGAGGCTTCCTGAGGTAAATATCCTATACCCATCCGGGCTCTTACATCCATGGGCTGTTGAGTGATATCCTGTTCTCCTATGAGAATTTGTCCTTCGTCACAGGACTGCAAACCAACGATCATGTAAAAGCAGGTGGTTTTGCCTGCTCCGTTAGGCCCTAGTAAACCAATACAGTCCCCCTGCCGTACCCTGAGGCTGATATCATTAACTACGGCACGTTTTTTGAATGATTTTTTAAGATGTCTTGCTTCTAACGCTATCATAGTGCGGCTTTCATTTTCTTGTCTGGATAAATAACAATGGTTGTCCTTGTCTGCCCGTCGCTTTCTGAGACAACGCGCTGCTTTAAAGTATCGTAACTTATGGTTGCTGCTGAAAAAGAATTTTTCCCCTGTACAATGCGAGCATGGCCTGTCAAGGTAATCAGATGCTTTAAAGGATAATAATAAATGGTGTCGGCATAGGCATGCAGCTGTGGCTTGGCAGGATCCGTGAGGGTCCAATAATGTGCCTGGTTTTTTTCATCCCCTTTTGCAATAGCAACTATTAACTGGTTTTTTTCATTTCCCTGGGTAATGGCCTGTGCTGCATGTAAATGCGTAGTTCCCTGTACAAATTGCACATGTCCATTAAATTCTCCCTTATGTTCCTGCTGGTTAAGATTAGCTGAGTCAGCTACAACGTTCATGACTTTTTCACGATCAGAGGGCAGCCCATAAAGTGCATGGCTTATACTGAGCAGAATCATCATTTTAACCACGTGCCGGAGCATATTGTCCTCGAGCCTGATGTAATAATTCTACTCTTTTTTCAGCTAAATAAGCATTCATTCCAATGGATTGAATCAGAGTACCTGGCTGTTCAAACGTTACCAATAAAGAAGTCGTGGCTTTTTTACTTTCTGGAAAATAAGTTATCTCTTCTGTTCTTAAGGTGCTTTCCTGCGCATGCTTGTCCCTATTTTGATGAATAATCACGTTATTGCTGAAAGTAATTTGTTTACCACGATTTAAGGCAACCGCTTTTTCAGATTGAATGTACCAGGCCGGTTGATTGATTTGAGTAATCACAATGTCAGGCTTTTCCAGAAAATGAGTGTCATTTTGGGGAATATGGCTTAGTAACGGTGTTTGCAGCTGATTAACCAATTGGCCATTTTCACCAAACTGCCGTACAGTTAATTGATGAATAACCGCATCAGGTATTGTAGCCAATGCATGATCATCCAGTTTATGAGTAATATTTGTACGAGCAAAATACCAGCCTGAATAAGCCAATAAAGCGAGTAACAGAAATAACCATGTGGCCTGCTTTGCTGCATTCATTGTTTCAAGTACTCATTAAGGGCGGAATCCATTTTACCTTGTGCATTTAAAATTAAATCACAAACCTCTCGTACCGCACCTTTTCCCCCGCATTGTTCCGTCTGCCAATCCGCAAATTCCTTAAGTTGTCTGACGGCATTTGCAACTGCCACACCCAGCCCGACTTGTTGAATAATCGGAAGATCAGGTAAATCATCACCAATATAAGCAAACTGCTGATCGGCCAAATGAAGCGTTTCTTTGATTTTTTGATAAGCTTCTCGTTTATCAACCTGACCGGTATAATATAGTTTAATTCCCAACTGCTTCATCCGATGATCGATAACGGTATTGCGAGAAGTAGTAATAACAGCCACTTCTATTCCGGCAGCCATCAACAACTTCAACCCCATACCGTCCTGAACTTGGAAGGCCTTCAGTTCATTACCAAAATTATCAATAAACAAAAGACCATCCGTTAACACGCCGTCTACATCAGATATCAGGCATTTGATTTGTCTTGCTTTTTCTATTAACTCATTCATATCAGTTCCAATCTAAAAAACCCCAGCCCGTAATAAATCATGTAAATGCAATACACCATAAGGACGATTTTCCATATCCACGATCACTAATGAGGTAATATTGTGTTTCTGCATAAGGGAAACGGCTTCAGCAGCCAGAGCACCTTTTTCAATCGTATAGCAACTTGGCTTTATGACCTCTTTTAATAGAGTGGTGTTAATATTGATTTGCTGTGTTAATGTGCGCCGCACATCTCCATCTGTATACACCCCTACTAAAAAGCCATGTTTGTCAACGACACAGGTCATGCCCAGTTTTTTGGCTGTTACTTCAATAAGGGCATCGCTGATTGTAGAATCTTCTCTGACAATGGGTAATTCATCGCCGGTATGATACAGTTCATCAATGCGCAGTAACAAACGCTTGCCCAGTGCCCCGCCAGGGTGGGATAAAGCAAAATCCTCAGCACTGAATCCGCGTGCCTGTAACAGCGAAATAGCGAGGGCATCACCCATTACAAGGGCAACCGTTGTACTGGTCGTTGGGGCTAAACCTAAAGGACAGGCTTCCTGTTTTATACTAACGTCCAGGTGCACATCGGAAGATTTCGCTAATATAGAATCCTTATTTCCTGTCAATGAAATCAAGGGAACTTCCAGACGTTTTAAAATGGGGAGAAGCGTAATTAACTCTTGTGTATTTCCCGAATTAGAGAGTGCAAGAACCACATCCTGTCGGGTAATCATGCCCAAATCTCCGTGGCTGGCTTCACCAGGATGCATAAAAAAAGCAGGGCTTCCTGTGCTGGATAGTGTGGCGGCAATTTTATTGGCTATATGGCCGGACTTCCCCATACCGGTAACCACGATACGCCCTTTACAAGTCAGTAATAACTTACAGGCTGCCTCGAAACGAGCATCGATACGTTGAGTTAATTCGAAAACAGCTTGTGCTTCCGTTTCAATAACCGCAAGTCCAAGAGTGCAGAAATTCATAGGCATTAATGACTATTCGCAAAATACACAAGTTTATCATAATACTAACATGAATGTCGCTAATTGAATAATTCCTTTTCATTATTTATCATTCCCTCATTCATTGAATTTTCTTTGCTGCGGATCATTTTTGCACTTCAAATTTCACAATTTTTTTAGAACCGGTATATACTTCAAATTCTAATGTCTAAATGTCTAATGGAAACTATTTTATGCCAGAAAACTGGGTTGAAATACGCAATCTAACCTTTAATAGAGGTTCGCAGACGATTTTTGATAATATCAATATGTCGTTTGCGAAAGGCAAAATTACTGCCATTATGGGACCCAGCGGCAGCGGTAAAACTACTTTACTACGATTAATCGGTGCGCAATTATACCCTGACTTTGGACATATACTGGTTAATCATAAGAACATCCATCAATTATCACGTGGAGAACTTTATACTATCCGGCAAAAAATGGGACTCTTATTTCAAAACAGCGCCTTATTCACCCATTTATCGGTATTCGAAAACATAGCCTTTCCCTTACGTGAACACAGCAACCTCAATGAGTCCATGCTGCGCGATATAGTATTGATGAAACTTGAAGCCGTAGGTCTGCGCGGTGCGGCCCATCTCATGCCAGATGAACTTTCAGGAGGCATGGCAAGACGAGTTGCCTTGGCTCGGGCGATTGCTCTTGATCCAGAACTTATCATGTACGATGAACCTTTTACAGGCCAGGATCCGATTTCCATGGGTGTGTTAGTCCGGTTAATAAAACGGCTAAATCAGCTACTGGGAATCACTACCATTATTGTGTCTCATGATGTCAATGAAACCTGCAGTATCGCCGATTACATTTATCTGATAGCCGGAGGAAAGATCATTGGTGAGGGAAGACCTGAAGAACTTATACAATCAGAAGAACCGCAAGTGAAACAATTTATGCATGGCGAATCGGATGGTGTTGTTCCCTTCCACTATCCAGCAAGACCCTATATAGAGGAGTTAATGGATGCTTGATATAATTGCTCGTTTTGGCCAATGGGGTTTTAATCTTCTCCAGAACATCGGTCATTCCGGAATGTTTCTTCTTCTCATGCTTCTCAGAAAACCTAAAATTAAAAAATTATGGCCTGAGATATGCAGACAATTGCATTTTGTTGGTGTACTGTCATGTCTCATCATTGTAGTATCTGCGCTTTTCATTGGAATGGTTGTTGGTTTGCAGGGTTACAATACACTGCAAAAATTCGGCGCAGACAGTCAGCTCGGACAGTTACTGGCGTTAAGTATTACCAGAGAACTGGGGCCTGTGATCAGTGCCTTATTATTCGCCGGCAGAGCGGGATCTGCACTTACCGCCGAGATTGGTTTAATGAAAGCGACAGAACAGTTATCCAGCATGGATATGATGGGTGTTGATCCGTTATCCCGTGTGATTTACCCCCGTTTTATGGCCGGATTGATCGCATTGCCGGTTTTAACTTTAATTTTTTCCGCAATAGCAGTGTATGGTGGTTATTTTATAGGAGTGCAATGGCTTGGTGTTGATGCCGGAAGTTTCTGGTCTAATATGCAAGCTGCAGTAAATTTTCGTATTGATGTATTAAGCGGTATCATAAAAAGCCTTGTGTTTGCATTTGTGGTAACCTGGATCGCAGTATATCAAGGTTTCGAGTGTATACCCACGGCTGAAGGAATAAGTCAATCAACGACCAAAACAGTGGTTTATTCCTCACTGGCCATTTTGGGACTTGATTTCTTGTTGACGGCTATGATGATTGGAGGTTGGTAAAATGAAAAAGCAGCGCTATTTTGATATCAGCGTGGGGCTATTTATGCTGCTCGGGTTATTGTCCTTATTGATTATGGCTATGAAAGTCAGCGGTATTTCAAATCTGATATCCACTGATCATTATACGGTAACGGCTGATTTTACAGATATTGGTGGATTAAGGGTACGAGCGCCTGTTACCATTGCGGGTGTAAAAATTGGTGAAGTCACAAACATTGAATTGCAGCCAGAAGAATTAAATGCGAAAGTTAGCATGTCACTGAGAAAAGACAAAAAAATACCCTACGAAGATGTTTCGGCACGTATTTTGACTGAAGGGTTACTTGGCTCCAATTATATCAGTATCGTTCCGGGTTTTGAGGAAAATAACAACGATCATCCCTATCTCAGAGATGGGGACGTCATAGCCAAAACTCAGCAAGCGATTATTTTAGAAAATTTAATCGGTCAACTCATATTTAATATAAAAAAATAGGTGAAATTATGAAACCATTAAAATCCATAGTTCTGCTTCTATGCTTAACGTTTACATCATTGGGATGGTCACAAACATCACCTTTACCAATGTTAGAAAATGCGGCGAACCAAATCATCAACACTCTCAAAAAAAACAAAATTGGATTAAAATCCAATTCAGATATTATATACCAGGCTGTTCGTGCACATTTGTTGCCTATTGTAGATGTGCAAGGTATGTCTCGCTCGGTCCTTGGCCGCCAAGCATGGAGAAAAGCAACCACCGCTGAAAAAAAAGAATTTGCCAAAGAGTTCACTCAATTAGTCATTCGCACTTATGCCAGCCCTCTTGCTGAGTACACGGATGAGTCTGTAAAATTTTTGCCCATAAGAGGCAATCTTAATCATCGTTTTCTGCGGGTTAATTCCATTATTATTCGTTCAAATGGCCAGAATATTCCGTTAAATTACAGCCTCGTCTCTAAAAATGGTCAATGGAAAATTTATGATATGAGTGTGGAAGGCGTCAGTCTCTTACAAAGTTTTCGTTCCCA
This sequence comes from Legionella israelensis, assembly GCF_004571175.1. Classification (NCBI taxonomy): domain Bacteria; kingdom Pseudomonadati; phylum Pseudomonadota; class Gammaproteobacteria; order Legionellales; family Legionellaceae; genus Legionella; species Legionella israelensis. Next base: position 2,888,932 of record NZ_CP038273.1, on the reverse strand, counting down.
ATTTGCCCAAGCCTTACAATACTCCAGTATCAAGGCACTTATTCAGGAAATGAAGCAGCATAATCAAAAGGCTGGATGATGAATAACCCAGCTTACAAACTGACTACTGCCTTGACTTTTGAGACCGTCGTTGCTGTCCGTGAGAATTTATTTCAGCATATTCTTTCTCACCACAACAATGCAATCTACCTTGATCTAAGCGGGGTAAAACATTGTGACAGCGCAGGTCTTGCCTTGCTTATTGATGTCAAAAAATTTTGTCAAAAACATGATAGACAGTTGATGCTAACCGGTGTTTCAAAAGAAACACAAAGCCTGGCAGAATTTTGTGGCATCCATGATCTGTTGATATAACACCAAACTGATCTATATTTTAGTAGTGAGCCTTAAATATGTTAAGTAATGAAGAACTGGAAAACCAGCTGAACAAATTAGATGAAGTACATAAGGCTATTGTAGAAGGTGATGGCTATCATTACCATCTCACGATTATTTCCAACGCTTTTGTTGGAAAGTCGCGCGTTGCAAGACAACAATGGGTCTATGCGCAATTAAAGGATTACATAACCACTGGCAGCCTGCATGCTATTAGCATGAAGACACTGACCGAAGAAGAATGGAGAGAGCAACATGGATAAGTTACTCATTAATGGTGGCAGGGCACTGCACGGTGAAGTGGTTATCTCCGGCGCGAAAAATGCAGCACTCCCTATCATGGCAGCCACATTATTGTCCACGGATAACGTCACTATTGCCAATGTCCCTCATCTTAAAGACGTTACGACTATGATGGAGCTTTTAGGACAATTTGGCGCGCAACTTGTGGTCGATGAAAAAATGAATGTTCAGATCGACACAAGTCAAGTGAATGAATTTGTTGCTCCCTACGAATTGGTTAAAACCATGCGGGCTTCTATTCTTGTACTTGGTCCTATGCTCAGCCGGTTCGGCCAGGCAGATGTATCATTACCAGGCGGATGTGCTATAGGAACACGGCCGGTCGATTTGCATTTAAAAGCACTTAAACTGATGGGAGCTGATATTACCGTAAAAAACGGCTATATCAAAGCAAGATGTAAAAAAGGTCGACTGCAAGGCAAAACCATCATGTTTGATACCGTAACCGTCACAGGAACCGAGAATATTCTGATGGCTGCTGTGCTTGCTCAGGGTAAAACCATCATTAAAAATGCTGCTCGTGAGCCTGAAGTGGTCGATCTTGCCAATTTCCTTATCCAAATGGGTGCGAATATCACAGGCGCAGGCTCAACAACCATTGAAATTGAAGGCGTAGACACACTTCGAAGCTGCAATTATACCGTTATGCCAGACCGCATAGAAGCCGGGACATACCTGACCGCTGGCGCTTTAACTCGTGGCCATGTAACGGTTCGGAAAGTAAAACCGGATTCTCTGCTGTCTTTACTGTGTAAATTTGAAGAAGCTGGAGCTGATCTGACCATAGGTGAAGACTGGATCAGCTTGAACATGCACAACACAAGGCCAGAACCTGTGAATATATCCACTGCTCCCTATCCGGGATTTCCTACGGATATGCAAGCACAATTTATGGCCATGAATTCTATTGCCAACGGTTCATCGACAATCACGGAAACCATTTTCGAAAACCGCTTTATGCATGTCCAGGAATTACAGCGCATGGGAGCACAAATCAAATTAAACGGCAACACAGCATTCATTAACGGTACTGAGAAGCTCACGGGAGCTCCTGTGATGGCAACCGACTTACGTGCATCAGCCGGCCTGATTCTTGCCGGTCTTGCCGCAGAATGCGAAACAGTCGTTGAGCGCGTTTATCATGTGGACCGTGGCTATGAAAGAATTGAAGAAAAATTGTCCATGCTAAACGCTGATATCAAAAGGATTTCCGTATAGTGATAGACAGAGACGTACTGAAAAACTATCTGCATACCCTGCTCTGCTGTGAAGATTTTGCCGATTATTCTCCAAACGGCATGCAAATAGAAGGTAAACCACAGATTAACAAAATCTGCACAGCAGTTACTGCATCCAAAGAAGTAATTGCTCAGGCTATTGAGGAAAGTGCGGATGCAATTATTGTCCATCATGGCTATTTCTGGAAAGGAGAAGAGCTCGTCATTACTGGGATGAAGTATCAAAGAATCAAGGCCATCATGAATCATAACATTAGCCTTTTTGCATATCATTTACCTCTTGATTGTCATCCGGAATACGGAAATAATGTCCGTCTTGGCAGGCTCTTGAATATTTATGAATGTCAACAACACAATGCCGGCAAAATCAGGAATCTTTTATGGTCGGGTGTTTTATCGGAGGCTATCAATACAGAGCAATTCCGAAAACAACTAAACCAGAAACTGCAGCGAGAACCTCTGCACGTCACCGCTCACGATAAACCCATTCGACGAATTGCATGGTGTACGGGTGCTGCACAGGACTTTATTATCGATGCCGCTCAGTTAGGGGCTGATGCCTACATCAGTGGAGAAATATCGGAAAGAACCTATTATCAGGCGCTCGAGCTTGGAATTCATTATTTTTCCTGTGGTCATCATGCCACCGAACGATATGGTGTACAAGCCCTTGGCCAGCATCTTGCTGAAAGCTTTGCCCTTGAGCATCAGTATATAGAAACGAACAATCCAGTATAAGAATTTGGATCAATAAATCATAATGATTTAACATAAGAAAATTGAAGTCAATGGATTATAATCATGATCAATATCCGCGCTTTTATCATTATTAAGCTTGTATTTTGTTTACTCCTGAATCAAGCTTTTGCTGTTTCAAACAAGCAAATAGCCACACGAAACTTCTGGCATCCCATGTATCATGGCGGACGGTTAGCCTATTGCATGTTGAACCAAACCTGCTGTGGAAAGCCTGTTGCCGATCGGTATTGTAAATCCATGGGCTACGATTATGCCAGCCAACAGATCATTGCTCACAATATAGGTTTAACCCACTACATTTCCACAAAAGCACGCTGCAAAGGATGGCGATGCAACGGTTTTGTAACTATAGCTTGCGTTAAAAAAATCCCCCATACGCCCGATCAAACCTACCATTACAGTAAGAAAAAGTTTGTCTATCCTCGCTATAATAATTATCGAGTTGACTGGTGTTACGGCGAACATACAGGTTGCGGGCTAAAAGCCGCCAAATCTTTTTGTAGACGGCTAGGATATATGGAAGCAAGGCAATTTAAACGTGAAAAAGCCATCCATGCCAGCAAAACCATTGGCTCGCAAAAATTGTGTTTTGGCCCGTCCTGTGATGGTTTTAAGTATATTGTATGCAGTCGCTAACATTTTAATGCCCAATGAGCATTTATCTGATCGAGAAAAGGCAGCCTGTTTAATTCATTTTCACATTTTTCTCACCTTTTTTGACTGATTTATGACAGCTCATAAAGTGTTTTGTCATGAATTTGACAGTCCGCAGATCATTGGTCGATACTTTAAGGTAAGTAAGTTCACTTATGGATAAGTAATGGGCGTTAAGCGTTTTATTTATATTATCGACAATGACATACAACGTGCTGAAAAATTACGTACAATATGTCGTTTTATTGGTGAAAATACAGAGGTCAGCCGTTATTCAGATGAGCTGGAGCAAAAAAATAAAAAACCAGAAGTCTTAATCTTGGGTGCTGACAAATCCCAAAGTGCCACACTTGATGAGCTCGAACTGACCATAAAGCAATATCCCGAAACTCCTGTTATTTTAATCGATGACAATTTAAGCACGACAGCCTCGGCAAAATACAATATTGTATTCTCGTTGAGCTTCCCCTTTACCTACGTTCAAATGCTTGAAGCCTTACATCAATGCCAAATGGCCAGAACCTCTAGAAAAGCCGTTATAGAGAATCAGAAAAAAACCCCCTTATTTCGCAGTCTGGTCGGTATGAGCGATGCTATATGTGAGGTAAGGACACTTATAGAGCAAGTGGCTGATACAAACGCCAGTGTATTGGTGCTAGGAGAATCTGGCACAGGAAAAGAAGTGATTGCCAGAAACATCCATGCTTTGTCTTCTCGATCAGCCAAGCCTTTTATCCCAATCAATTGCGGAGCTATACCTGCAGAGCTACTTGAAAGTGAGCTATTTGGACATGAAAAAGGCGCTTTTACGGGCGCCATCACCTCCCGGCAAGGGCGATTTGAACTGGCGAATGGTGGAACCTTGTTTCTAGATGAAATCGGTGATATGCCCTTATTCATGCAGGTTAAATTATTAAGAGTACTGCAAGAGCATTGCTTTGAACGGGTAGGCAGCAATAAAAGTATAGAGGTTAATGTCCGTATCATTGCTGCAACACACCGTAATTTGGAGGAGGCCATCAAAGAAGGTAAATTTAGAGAAGATCTATATTATCGACTGAATGTCTTTCCTATCAGAATGCCTCCACTTCGCGAAAGAAAAAAAGACATTCCCTTATTATTTAATGAGCTCATTTCAAGACTTGAAGGGAATGGACGACCCATTGTCCATTTAATGCCCAAAGCATTTGATGCGCTTTCTGAATATCATTGGCCAGGTAATGTCCGGGAATTAGCCAACCTTGTGGAGCGATTATCTATTCTCCATCCGAATGGTATTATTGATGAATCAGATCTACCCAAACGTTTCAGAAGCAAATACTCAAGCGCTTATAAAAAAGAAAATATACAGCCCGAAAATGAGCATGAAGAGTTGCTCAAAATGATCAGCCAAGAGTTAGATACAACTTCGGAAGGAATTGATTTAAAAGAACATTTAATTAAAACAGAGCTGGCCTTAATTAATCAGGCACTTGATGAATCCGATTGGGTTGTAGCTCATGCTGCTAATTTCCTCAACATGAGGCGTACAACATTGGTAGAGAAAATGCGCAAATATGGCCTGTCTCGGCCAGAAAGAGCTTAGAGCTTGCACAAGAAAATTAGGTATAAAAGCGTTCGCAAAAATGAAACATTCTGCTTAAAATACTTATTTTCTATCCTCTTTATTTTTTCATGATAGTGTTAATCGATAATTATGACTCTTTTACTTATAATCTGGTGCAATATTTCCAGTGCCTTGGGCAAAAAATTACCGTATATAAAAACGATGCCATCAGTAATAAAGATATTGAACAGCTTAATCCACAGTATATCGTTATTTCTCCAGGCCCTAAAACACCTGATGATGCAGGTATATCTCTCGATGTCATCAAAACCTTCCATAACAAAATACCTATACTGGGGATCTGTTTAGGTCATCAGTGCCTGGCACAGGCATTCGGTGGAAAAATCATTCAGGCACCTGAAATTATTCATGGAAAGACATCGAGCATTCAACATAATTATCAAAAATTGTTTCACGGTATCCCTAATTTATTTGAAGCCACACGTTACCATTCCCTGGCAGCTGATGTTACTACCCTTCCGTCCTGTTTTAATATCGATGCATGGTCTGGTGAAACGATCATGGCGATTTCACATCGCGTGTATCCATTGTTTGGATTGCAATTTCACCCTGAAGCTATCCTTAGTGAACATGGTTTAACTCTTTTAAGCCATTTTCTTCAGCAAAAACCAAACATTTCAACAAACTCTAAAATATTCTCTGACTAACTCATGTCACCAGCACAGTATGTTTTAGAAAGATGAAAAAAAGATGAAGCTACGTAACATGAGCGATTAAGCCATTTCCAATCGAAAACCTTCATAATACCCTTCTTCTGGTTCAGGAAGTTTCGCTTTATGATTTAGTTTTATTTCTTTTTTTAAAAAGCTTTCAACCTGCTTAATGGTTTTTTTATCCAATTCGCAATCTATATTCATTTGCACATCATTTTCTAATTGGAATGTTCCGGAAAGAAACCCCTCATTTGTTAATTGAAATTGGCGACGAATAGGAACCGCAGCGATAATATCTTCAGAGGATATGTTTTTTGTCACTATTTCTTCTATATACATGAGCATAGCTTCTTTTATATCCATGTTGCTTATTTTTTCTGCGTGCAATATGTTCTGAATATGGTGTTCAAGCTTTTTAGCGCTTAAATGTGAATTGGCTTTTTTAAAGGCCTTTACCACCTCTTCCTTGCTGGTAGATGCATTCAGAAGACTGCTGACAACGCCTTGCATATGAACATCATAACCTTCCCTCAGATACACTGCATAGATGTAAGTGTTATCTCTTGTAAAGTCCTCATCTACCTCAGAAGGAATAGGAAAAAGTGCAGCCGTTTTAAATCTCTTGGAGACAGAAACCAGCTGATGAGATTCGAAGGGGCTGTAAATGCCTTTTTTAATATCTTTTATTTCATCGTCTGAGGCAACTACTAAACGATTTTTTTTATGTGAAAAAAGTATTTTAGCTAACCAGCCTTCATAAACAAATTCATTTAAGTTTGAAAATTCCTGGACTAAATCAAAAGAAGCATCACTTGCTACCAACTCACGAATATCTTCCACCGCTTTTATGAATTTTTTTGGCTCAAAAGGTTGGGTTTGTATGTGCTCTTTATAAATTTGTTTTATTTTATCAAAAAGTCTTTCGCTGATGACCTCTCTCTTTTCAAAACCAGTATTAAATATTGTTTTGGGTTTGCGATCATCGCCACGAAAACAAATCCGTCCAATCGGTGACATTTGCATTTTAGAATAATTAACGGTTCTTGAGGTTTCTATATTCAGGGGTTGGATATGGCCTAAAGGTTATGTCCGTAAACTGCTGTAAATTCAGGTTGACTTTTTAGGAGTGGAGTCATCGCTAAAATTCGGTACTATTGAGTTGTGAAAAACAATAACTATCGAAGGAGATTAGCGATGACGGATTACAATATTACAGTTGGAAAGGAATTGCTTCCAGAACTTTTATCAAGCCAGGATGGGCTCGCAAAGCTTGTTGAAGGTGTATTGAATCAGGTATTGGAGGCACAGGTGTCAGAAAGTCTGGGAGCAGACAAGCATGAACGTTCAGGTGAACGTATAGGCTATCGTAACGGTTACCGTCCAAGACAACTATACACTCGTGTGGGACCAGTCACTCTTCAAGTGCCGCAGACACGTGATGGCTCTTTTTCTACCGATATTTTTAAGCGCTATCAACGCAGTGAGCAGGCTTTTGTATTGGCTCTGATGGAAATGGTTGTTAATGGCGTATCAACCAGAAAAGTTAATAACATTACTGAAGAACTTTGCGGTGCTAGTTTTTCAAAGTCAACCGTCAGTCAACTGTGTTCTGGTCTTGATGCAAGAGTCAGAGCCTTCAACGAGCGTCGGTTTGATGGTGACAACTACCCATTTATCATGGTTGATGCGATGTTTATCAAGTGTCGTGATGGTGACAGAGTCGTGTCTCGAGCAGCCTTGACCATCTCGGGTATCAGAAGTGATGGCTACCGTGAAATACTGGGCCTTCGCATTGGTGACACTGAGAGCTATGCTACATGGGATGAAGCGTTTAAATGGCTAAAATCTCGTGGGCTAAAAGGCGTGATGTATGTTGTGTCAGACCAGCATGCAGGGCTTGTGGAAGCGGCTAGAAAGCACTTTCAAGGTGCAACCTGGCAACGATGCCAAGTTCACTTGATGCGCAACATCCTCGGGCACTGCTCTGTCAGACACCGCAAAGATGTTGCTGAAAAGGCAAAGCTTGTTTTTCAGGCACCTGATATGGAAGAAGCCAGGCGTAGACGCGATGATTTTATTGATGCCTTTGAGAAAAAAGCACCAAAATCAGTTACCTGCCTTGAGGAGGCTTTTGACGATGCCATGGTAGTTATGGCGTTGCCGGAGAAATACAGGAAGCGACTTCGCACCACCAACATGCAAGAGCGAATTAACGAGGAAATCAGGCGCCGAGAACGAGTGATAAGGATATTTCCTAATGATGATTCTGCATGGCGGCTGATTGGCGCTTTATTAGCTGAACAAAACGAGCAGTGGCAATCAAGGCGTTATCTTAATATGGACGAATTTAATGACTGGCTGGCTGAGAATGAAGCCGGAAAGTCTAATGTTGTAGGGATGAATGCTTTGACTAAATAACGTACTAACTTGATAGGCTGAATTAATGGGAATTTACAGCACTTTTTGGACTTGACCGGCCTAAAATTTTTTCAGTGCTGGATGGCATAACTTCGTCTCGCAAAATCAATAATTGTGCAAATATGAAACTATTTTGCCTTATTTTGCTTAAATGAACATTAAATAAGCTTTTTTTCTTAAAAACTCATATTATGCAGCACAGTATTTTTTAGAAGATTTGGACGCATTTTGGAATTTTAAAGCGCAGTTTACATGGAGTAAATGAGCATTTGAAATTCCAAAATGCGTCCAAAGAGGCAAAAAAGACAAAACTGCGTTACATGAGTTAAAAATTATTGCTGCGAAGATGTCGAGTAAGCCTAATTCCAGGTGAAAATAAATAATATAGAGACTTACCTAAAAAATAGTTTTAATTGAATTAGTTTCGACTTAATCTGACATAACCACTTGAAAAGGTGAGAGTTTCCGGTTTTGATAGAAGTGCAAACTTTAACAAAACCAAAAGGAAAACTCTCATGATAGATAATAACGTTAAAATTATTAAACACAAAGTTGGCTTACTAAATTTAGCTGAAGAATTAGGCAATGTATCGAAAGCCTGTAAGGTAATGGGTTTATCACGAGACACCTTCTATCGTTATAAATCAGCGGTAGAATCTGGTGGGGTAGATGCCTTATTTGATAAGTCACGAAGGCAACCTAATCACAAGAACCGTGTTGACGATTCTATAGAGCAAGCGGTAAAAGAGTACGCCATAGAATATCCAGCTCATGGTCAACTACGCACCAGTAATGAGTTGCGTAAGAAAGGGATTTTTGTATCCCCTAGTGGCGTTCGCAGCGTCTGGCTTAGGCATAATTTAGCTAACTTTAAAGACCGTTTGAAGGCACTTGAAGCCAAAGTAGCATCAGAGGGCATTATTCTCACAGAAGCACAAATTGCAGCTTTGGAGAAGAAGAAGTTTGATGATGAGGCTTGCGGCGAAATTGAAACAGCACATCCTGGCTATCTTGGTTCCCAAGATACATTCTATGTGGGAACTATCAAAGGAGTTGGCCGCATTTATCAGCAGACTTTTGTTGATACTTATAGCAAAGTGGCATTTGCCAAGCTCTATACAACAAAAACGCCTATTACATCAGCAGATCTCCTTAACGACAAGGTCTTGCCGTTCTTTGAGCAGCAGCAGTTACCTATGCTGCGTGTTTTAACTGACCGGGGTACAGAGTATTGTGGGAAAGTAGAACAGCATGACTATCAGCTTTATTTAGCTATTAACAACATTGATCACACGAAAACTAAAGCACAATCACCGCAAACAAACGGTATTTGTGAGCGTTTCCACAAAACGATTTTGCAGGAGTTTTATCAAATCACATTCCGTAAGAAAGTTTACGATGACATGGATGAACTGCAAAAAGATCTGGACGTATGGCTTCATTATTATAATAATGAGCGCACCCATCAAGGCAAAATGTGCTGTGGACGTACTCCAATGCAAACATTGATTGATGGCAAACAAATCTGGAAGGAAAAATTGATAGGCTGAATTTGACCTGACAGACACTTCTGAAAAACCGGTAACTGTCAGATCAAGTTTGAACTACTACATTTTAATGCATCATTACAAAAACTCTCATTGAACGACTTTTTATATGCATATGAGATATATCATTATTGTTTTTTTGGTCTTTATTTATTTTTCTCTTTTTATTATTGAGCAAATCCGCCCTTTGAGAACACCGGTTCGCCCGTTACTATCGCGAATGGCCGTTAACTTCTCCTTTACACTCCTGGTATATATTACTGCCAGCATACTGATTGCTCCTTCGGCAAAATATATGGTTGACTTGACACAAATCTATCGATTCGGTCTGCTACCCTTGCTTCCTTTAAACAGTTTTTTAATTTTTGTATCGGGTTTTTTACTGATGGATCTTAGTTTCTACTATTGGCATCGTCTAAATCATAAAATCCCGCTACTTTGGCGCTTTCACAATGTGCATCATGTGGATCAGGATTTAGACGTGACTACATCTATGAGATTTCATTTTGTAGAAATTGCTTATTCGAGCCTTTTTCGACTTATTCAGTTAGGTTTGATTGGTGCAAATCCCATCATCTTTTTTTCCTATGAATTTGTCTTTCAAGCCGGCACCTTCTTTCATCACAGCAATATAAGATTACCGATTCGTTTTGAAAGAATGATAAATAAAATCATTGTTACACCACGAATGCATGGTATTCATCATTCTAATTTTCAAGATGAGACAAATCGAAATTACGGGGTTATTTTTTCTTTCTGGGATCGCCTGCATCGAACCATAAGACTCAATGTCCCTCAAAGAGCAATTACCATTGGCGTTCCCGCCTATGCAAAACCATCCGATAATACATTATCAAGATTGCTGCTTCTGCCTTTTAAAAGACAACGCCATTATTGGCAAATCAATCATAAAAAGCAGTTCAGCCGTCCCGAAAAGCACTTAAATGAAAATCTCAATCAGTTGTCAGAATAGCCAGTCCTCTTTTCTTAACGATCATTTCCATAAAACAATGAAAAATCTTGAAGATTCACCAAACATCCAGTTATAATTTCCCGCCTGCCGTTGTAGCTCAGTTGGTAGAGCAATTGATTCGTAATCAATAGGTCCGCAGTTCGATTCTGCGCAACGGCACCAGTAAAATCAATGAGTTACAAATAATTGTCTATACTGATATTATGTTTTTTTATAAAGGATTTATAGATGACTGATTATATTGAGTTAGCAAGCGTAGCCCGGATTACGGCTACGCCTACATCCAGGATATGCCAACTGCTGAAATAAATTCAGAACAATATATTTTAAAAGGATATTTTGTTTTAGCTATTTGAATGGCATCACGAAGGATGTCAATTTGTTTTATTAATATACCATTTGTTCTATTTGCCAGATTAACAGTAAAAAAATACGTAGCGCCAGACACTTTGGCTCGAATGTATTGCATGAGATTGGATCCTTTTCCTAGGATCGTTTTATAGCTAATTATACCATCGAATTCAAGAGGTGTCGGACCAAGGCCCGACCTACGCTTGCTTCGCTAATGCTGTCGACCCTTCTTTTTTTGAATTTATTTTAATTTTCGAAGATTCAGATTCCAACCAGTATCATGCCCTCTTCTATCTTGGTGGGGTAGACCTTTAAGGTCTTTTCTCTTGAAATTTTCCCTAAGACATTGCCAACCACAGGCGGCCAAGGAGACCAGTCTTTGACATCACCAGTCTCTAAATCAAATGCACTCTTATGGAATGGGCAGATGATGGCGCAATCCTCAGTGATTTTTCCCTTAAATAATGGCAATTTGAAATGAGGGCAATTATGTTGCACGGCATGAATCTTTTCTTTTTGCTTAATAAATAGAATCTTATGTTCTTCTACCTTAACTACTTTGCGCTCATCAAGATCGTTAACCGCCAGCGCTTTTTTCCATTCCATGTCATTTCCTCTTTGATAAAAATCACCATATTAGCACATCATTAGCCTTTTATTGGATCGGAACGATCAAAACTACTGATTAAGCCGGTATATCTGAAAGCTTCAATGTTCTTAATGCACGATTAAAAGTAGGAACACCCTCATCAGCGAGTAGCCTAGGTGCAACGAAGTGAAACCCAGGGCATTAAAATAAATATTCAATTTTCTCTCAGGGATTATTTAAATTTCTGTGGGACATAAGGGACAAGTGGGGCACCCGCACAGCTTATGGGTTAGAGCTGTCCCCATGGTTCGGTTTCAAATAAGGGACAGGTGGGACATTTCATCCCGAAATTTTATAATCAGTTTTAACAAGATTTAAAACACTTGACATATTATGATTGTTTAAGCAATACTTTTTCCGAGCTTGAAATTTAAGCTATCATTTGCCAAGAAAGGCTATTGAGCAGGAGCTAAATTCAGCTAAGGAAAGGAGAAGAACAATGTTTTGTTCTGGCTAGGCCGGAAAGGCATTGGGATTCATTCAAAGGATTGAACTGGTTCAGCATGATGCTGAGTGAATAATCAATTGCGGAGATTCCTATGCCTGCACAAAAACCATCCCGTTTAAATCTATTAAACGAATTTGAATCTGCACCAAAATCAGCACTCTTTAATCAACAAACCATTGCAGCCGTTTTAAGTTGCTCCACCCAGTTACTTGAACGTAATCGCTGGGCAGGAGGTGGCGTTCCTTATTTAAAAATCGGTCGTAAGGTTTTGTATCGTAAAAGCGATGTGCTGGATTTTCTCCAACAACAAAAAGTTTATCACTCAACCAGTGACGAAGGTCAGTCACAGCTTGTTGAGAACGCATAACAATTACTTTTTTGATTGCCGGAATGAATTGAATTCATTCCGCTACATTAAATGTTGTTTGGAGAACAATATATGTCACAGAATCACGTTATTGAATTACCTAGTGCATCAAAAAAGCGACCAATTGTTTGCGACTATGCAGGCGGTAGGTTTCGGTTAACGGATGAGGGGTTAACTTTCATCGGCATAGATAAAGATGGCAGCCCATTACCGCCTCGATGGATATGCTCACCCTTGTATGTCGTTGCAAAAACGCGAGACGCTCAAAGTGGTGAATAGGGTCGCTTGCTGGAATGGCAGGATGATGATGGAATAACTCATCAGTGGGCGATGCCATTGTCCTTGTTGCAAGGCGATTCCTCCGATGTAAGGCGGGAGCTGGCAAGACTTGGATTAAGTATCTCACCCAATAGATCAGCTCGCGATTTGCTTACCTCCTATTTGCAGGTTTTTCCGGTTGAAGCGCGCGCACGTTGTGTTGATAAACTAGGCTGGTATGAATATGTCTTTGTCACCTCTTCTCAGTGTGTCGGACAGTCAACAGAAAAGATTGTATTCCAGAATACCCACGCCATTGAACCAGCTTTGTCTTCAAAAGGCAGTATCGAAGAATGGCGAGATTCAATCGACCGTCTTGCAATTGGCAATTCAAGACTGGTGTTTGCCATATCAACAGCCCTTGCGCCAACACTGGCAAACCTAGTTGGGGAAGACTCTGGCGGTTTTCATTTCAGAGGCGCATCCTCATCGGGTAAAAGCACTGCATTGAAAGTCGCTGCTTCCGTATGGGGCAATCCACAATCGTATTGCCGTTTATGGCGTAGTACTACTAATGGTCTTGAAGGACTGGCAGCATTGCACAATGATGGCTTGCTCATTTTGGATGAACTCAGCCAAATGGACTCAAGAGAAGCTGGAGATGCAGCTTACTTACTGGCCAATGGTCAGGGAAAAACGCGTGCCTCTCGTACTGGTACTATCCGAAAATCTGCTCAGTGGTCTTTGTTTTTTCTCTCGGCTGGGGAAGAGTCCTTGTCAGCCCTTATGGCAAAATCTGGACAGCGCAGCAATGCAGGTCAGGAAATACGCCTTGCTGATATTGAAGCGGATGCTGGGTGCGCCATGGGCATTTTTGAAACGATTCATGATCAGCTGAGTCCTGCAAGCATGGCTTTATCCTTAAAGCAATTTACCAGCCAATATTATGGCGTCATCGGTATGGAGTGGCTTAATAAAGTTGTTACTCATCGACAGAAAATAGTCAGATTTATTACTGATACTATTCAAAACTTTGTTGATGCGGTGATCCAGCCGGATGCAACAGGCCAAATAATCCGTGTCGCCAGACGCTTCGCACTGGTAGCTGCTGCCGGCGAGTTAGCCAGTCGTTTTGGATTGACTGGCTGGAAAGAAGGAGAATCATTTGCTGCTGCTGAGAATTGCTTTACTGCATGGTTAGATGCTTTTGGTGCAGATGGCAACCGTGAAGATCGCGCCATCATGGCGCAGGTGCGTGCTTTCTTTGAATCTCATGGAGCCAGTCGCTTTGACAGCGCAAACCATCCTAACAATGAAAAAATTATTAACCGTGCTGGATTTTATCAAACCGACAGCGAAGGTCTTCGAATATATATGGTTTTAACCGAAGTGTATAAAAACGAACTATGCAAAGGGTTTGATCAACGCACCGTAACAAAAACCTTATTGCAAGCTGGTTGGCTTAAACCCGCACCAGATGGCAACGCTTCTCATAAGCCAAGAATTAAAGGGGTAGGAACGCCAAGGCTATATGTTTTCACCAGTAAAATTTGGGGAGAGGAATAAAATGTTGTATGGAAAACTGCAAAATATGAGTTTTTACATTGAGCACCGAAGGTGCGAATAAGACTCGTGAAGGATGCTAACCAGCTTGCTGGTTAGCATCCTTCACCTATCTTGCCCTGTATTTTGAAATTTATTTTGGACCTCACGTTGGGTTATTTTATGGTTCTCTTTGGAACTTAAACGATTATTCACGAAAATAATCAAAAATAAACGGAAATAAATAAAAAAGGACTGATAAATAACCAAAAAGGACTTTGAGAGGAAGGAAAAGAGACCAAAATAAATAAAAAAAATAATAAAAACCAAAGGATTGAACAACCAATTTTACAGAGAGTAGATTATGAAAAAATTTTTGATAGACTGTGAATCTTGGGATGGATCCTGTAAATAATTCTGTGTAACTGTCATTGGTTAAACAAAATCAATTAATTGCTCTTCAAACTCGATCATAAACCGGTTTAAAGCGGCCTTCCAATTTCTAATGGGCATAGTCCATTTTTTGGAGGCATCCATTATAGCAAAAGATAAACAACTTTTTTAGCAGAGTTGTCAGAAGGACAGGGCAAACGCATGAGTGCTCAAAAAATACCATTTAGTACTTTCTGTGCATAATCAGATTGCAAGGTTGCTTTGTACCGCTTGGCTTTTATCCCTTTTTTACATGATTTTTCGTTACGTAACGCATTAACTGCAACATGTCTAAACACACCGAAATTTTCCGAGGCATTGTCTCGCCTGACTCTAGAATCGTCTTCTCTAAATGACACATCGAGCACCCAGTGTAACTGATTCTCGACAGCCCAATGCTTTCTAACTGCATTAGCAAATATTTTAGCGTCTGGAGCTATTGATACAATAAAATATCGGGTTTCAGAAGTTGTTTTACCATCGATATAACGTTCTGATTCAACCATTCCAATGCCTTGCAAAGAAGCCCATCGTCCAGGATTGCTAATAGTATCCAACATGTCGCTAATCCAATATCGGCGCAGCTCGACACGACCATGGCCTTTATGAGCTTCCTCAAAATAATCATACCGGACATTCTTAAATTCAAATCGGCGAGATGTTTCAAAAAAATCGATTATTTCTTCGTGAAGTTGTTTTTGGTTATCTTTTACAGCCAGTACATAGTCTGCTTCTTTGTTAACTATTTTTTCCGCAATTTTCTCTTGGCAACCCATGGCATCAATGGTCACAATGCAACCCTTGATATCCAATAAATCAAGTAAAGCTGGGATAGCCGTAATCTCATTTGATTTATCATCTGTCTTTTTTTGACCGAGAACAACGCCATTTTCAGCAGCATATGCACTCACCATGTGAATCGCAGACTTACGTTTTTTCTTGTCATATGAATGACGCAGGGTTTTTCCATCAACTGCTATAATTTTACCGTCGGTTGCTTCTTCAACTGCTGCCATCCATTTAATGAAGCAGCTTTGTAATTCTTCTGGATTGAGACTGGACACTATCCTGGCGATCGTGTCATCAACTGGAATGCCTTTCTTAAAAAAACCGCGTTCTTGAAGCCAATTTAAACGAGCATGTCCAACTTCTTCTATATCCTGCCAGCCTTCAGCTCCACAAATAACTGCTAAAACACACAGAATAAGGATATCGATCAGTTCATGATCAATTTTGCTTTCTTGACGTGGATCGCGAATTATTGAAAAACATTCTACTAATGATGACATTTTTGCTCCTTTATAAATAAAGGAGCTATGAGATCACATAATCAGTTTAATTTAAAGGCACTCGTGATCTTGCCCTGGTCAGAAGGAAACAGCTTTCTTTTTTTAATAGCCTTTCGAATGACACTGTTCAATGACTCAATAGCATTTGTTGTATAGATAGCCTTTCGGATGTCCTCTGGATAATTAAATAAGGTATTGAGATTATGCCAATGGCTGCGCCAGGAGCGGCTTATTTGCGGATATTTACTATTCCAGCGCTCAGAAAACTGCTCTAGTGCCAGCAAAGCCTCATCTTCAGTTGCTGACTTTGTTTTACATTTGTGGAATAGATAGGTTTTTTTTATTATTCATTTTAAATTCCTTATTTGTGTTTTAAACGTTATGTCTCAACGAGACCTTTATAGAATAGCAATTATCCCTGATAATATAAACAATTTTTTGTTACAATACTTTGTTGATTTTATCATTCATGCCTTATATACTGTAAACATAATTAAAACCTTTAAGGTTACGAAAAGCCTGCTATAATAACCTTAGAGGTTATCAAGGATAACCATGAGCGAGAAAAAAACACCGGAATATATTCTGGAAGACATTAAAAAAGCTTTTTCCAGAGCCGACCGCTTGAGATGACAGTTTCTGCCAAACAGGGGCAGGTAAGTCTTGGATTTACAGATGAGGATGTTGTAAGCGCCATCCAAGAACTGACAAACAGAGATTTTTATAAATCCATGGCGCCAAAACACCCTGGCTTTACCGCCTGGCAGGACGTTTATAAATCCCGGTTTAAAGGCGTTGAGCTTTATATCAAGTTTCAGGTAGGCACACGCGGTGAGCTTATCCTCTCATTTAAGGAGAAATAGCATGAACAAAGAAATATGCCCCATCTGCGGGGAACAGGCACTGAAACATGAAATCAGACCTGTACCCTATACCTATAAAGGACACACCTTTACGATTGACCAGCCAGCCGAGTGGTGTTCTTCCTGCGGTGAAGGGATTATTAACCCTGAAGACAACAAAGCTGTACAGGCCCGCATTCAGGGAGAAAAAGCCCGCATCGATGGCCTTCTGACGCCACAACAGATCCAAAAAATACGAAAGTTTCTTAAACTCAACCAGAAAGAGGCAAGCCGGCTTTTTGGTGGTGGTGTTAACGCCTTTAACCGTTACGAAAACGGCATAACCCCTATTCCAAAGCCTTTAAGCCTGCTGTTGACCATTCTTGAAAAACATCCCAACCAGCTGGATGAGCTGCTGGAGTATGCGGACAATTTTACGCATAACAGGCCACTGAAACGCAATCACGCCACCGACAGGAGCCATTCATGAAAGAATCGCTGCAGATCACCTTAAGGAAAAACCGCCGCTCCGAAGATCTCATTCAGGTTGCGCGCAAATCAAAAGGCCAAAATATCCTGCACAGCTATAATCAATCTGCTGACGCCATTCCTGAAGAAAACCCTTTCAGTGAAGCTGAGTGTTTTGAAATTGAGTGGTTTGACGAAATGGTCAAGTTCTTTCTTGAAAGAATGAACAGTGATGCTACAGAGCTTGAGCGATACCGGCTTTTCCTGCCGGAAAAACTCTATCAGGCCATGTTTAAATTATCTCAGGCCTGCAGAGAACACGGCGTTGATTACCGTCCTGTGGATTCTATGCTGAAATCCATTATCAATAAAATACGGACCACCGAAAAAAAACTTTATGAGAAAACAAGTATAGAGCTGGATGTTCTGTCTGACATCAATTATCAGGAAAAATCTGATGTATCAGAGCAGCTCAAAGGGCATGCCATGAAAATTTTTAAGGTCTTGATTGAACAGCCTGATTTTTACAATCGTTTCAATGAGCTGGCCCAAACGGTATATCATAAATCGCTTAATATAAAACCCGGCCATCTCAAAGGCTATGCTCAAGGACATACCATGCCCTCCAAGTGGATATTTGCCTGTGCCATTGATGTAATCAGCACCAATACCAGCCCTGTTTCCATAATTGATGAAAACGCCCTGTTTGATCTATGGGTAAAACCAGGGATTCGCGCAGGAAAAAGTACAAATGAAATATCAGAAAAACTTAAAACATGGCAATGCAGTGAACATATCATCGAACAAGCCATGCACCAGGCAAACATAGCTGTATAGCCACCACCTGTGCAACCGGCCGGCATTAACCAGCCAGACTGTGCTCAATGAATTACATACGTACACTTTTGTTTACTATGATTTCTTTCGGCAGGTTACCACAGGATGCAGCAATATAATGATTAACTCTTAAGGAAAAAGGATCTTCCGCTTCCCCTGCCTTAATCATGCCAACGGCAATACCGAGGCTTACACCCTCTCTTTTGAGCCTGTCGAGCATCTCCTGAAGTTCTTCATTGACTTTCAGCTTCCGTACTGCGGTGTATTCCTCATAAATCCAACTATAGTCCTGTAGATAATCCTGAAGTTCGGCAAAACAACGCTCAGATTCTTCTGAGAGGTCTTCGATGGCATTAAACTGACATGCCTGTGCAGACTCTGACATTTCTCGAAGCTGTCTTCCATCTGTGATTTTTTTTAAAGCCAATGTAATGGTTTCTTTTTTGATCATATTCCTCCCTTAAGGCTGCCTCATCGGGATACTGAAATGGCCTGTTAAATACATCAATGTCTTCGAGCTCAAAAGCCACAGGCAGAGCTCGTCTAGCATCAGGACTCGCGCCTTGCCTTTTTCGATTCGCTGAATGGTTCTGACATGAAGCTTTGTGAGCTCCGCCAGAATTTCCTGCGTCCAGCCCTCTCTTTGCAGTACAGCACAACATAAAAGGCAAGATCCTTTGCCGGGATGGGTCCATATTTAGCATTTAGCGTTATTGTGTTCGTTTGTCATTTTTTACCTCTGTGGTCAATAAATCAGCTTCTACTGTATCAGAGCAAAGATAGTCCACCACGGCAGCAGCACGACACAAAGACGACAGCATCTTGCATCCGAAGGACAGCTCAAACTTTGGAAAATGCGACGTGAGATGAAATCACCTAATTACACCACTCAGTGGAGTGAGCTGCCAGTGGTAAGGTTTACTTAGCAGAACCATATCAACCAAACACTGTAGTATTAGGAGTGTTTTGCTCAATCAGGCAGGTTTTAGAGGGATGATGCTTGACATTTGGGCTCTTTATCTGAGTTCTCTTTAGGCTTTTCAAATTTTTTTATAGCAAAAAAGCATTGTTTTTCCAATGAAGGAACCTCAGATTTTAATCCAATTTTTCTTAGCAGATTGGCACTTTCACAAGTCTCGTCAAATTCCTTATCCTTGTCATCTAAAAAGATGAGTTTGCATTTTTTGGAAATCATTTCACAAAGGGCAAGTCTGCATTCCAAGGGCATGCTGGCGACTTCATTGTAGGAGAGGTAAATTTCTTCCAATTGAGATAATGTATCTTTTAAGTTATGTAATGAGGCCAAAGACAGTAGGTGCAAACAATTTGAACTTAAATTAAGACTACGGACATGCTTTAAATTTTGAAAAATTACCCTTAGTTCATTACCCTCTTTCTTCCCTAAAAAATTGCCGGCTAAATTCAGCCTGACTAATGTATCAGATAATGCACTAACTGATTTAGCAAGTTCAACAGTTGTTTGCATGTGGAAATTGTTAAAAGACAAGTCCAATTCACGAATGTTCTCACCAAAACCTGTAAAGGCAAAGGCTAAATCCCTACCTGTTATTTTATATAAAGCATTTAAACGCAACTCTATCTTGCAAATCGATTTGGGGATTGCCAGAAACAATGCGTTTAAGAAATGAGGACTGCAACTGTCTAAACTGTTTGCGGTTAGATCTAAAACAACAGCTTCCTTAGGAATTTGGGCAATAATTTCTGGAATTGTCATTTTGTTTTGTATTAAATTGATTATTTTGAATTTCATTTAATCTCTTAGGATTTATTAAGGTCACCTTGATTAATTTATAGCATAATATTTAAAAAGTAAAGTCAATCTTAAGTTACCCTTCTGCATTAGAGATAATAAAAGCCGTGTCTGGAGATTTATGAAAAGCTGCATTATCCATGATAATGATTTTACCACGTCCAATTTCAGGTAGGAGGAAATTACTTAACCAAAAATTGAATAAAACACCGTCCATGGCCTAGCGCTCCGGAACTTGCGCCCTGATGCAAAATCTGGAATCACTAAATTAAATGGCTTAAATTCTACCAATTGGATTATAACTACATGTAAATTCAAACGGTTTAGACTCGGCCTGTCCATTTAAATGTAAATAGTAACCTTCATTTTTAAGTAACAAATTAAGATCAAGTAAATTATCTACCTCATACAAATAATCACGATGTGGAGATTCCCAATCAGAAATTTGCATTAGCGCTTTTTGTTTTGCTTCAAATTCATCAGTAGCAACTACAAAAATATTTTTATGTAATTCAATAAATTGCCTTTGATCATAACCACCTAAGTTTGCGAAAAATAATTTATTACTATGCTCCTCTGGTTGCTCCTGTGAAATTTGAATGCTATGTCCATCCGCATAATTTAAAATGCCCCATGCATCTATATGTAAGCTTTTTGGTAAGCCCCACCAGCTTTTTCTAAGAGCATCATAGGTATCTTCAATAGTGTTAGCCGCTATAAAGCGAATATCATGGAGTTCGATTAGAGAATTAGGATGGCTTCCACCAATATATACTACAAATAAATTCATTATTAATCATCCTTAGGAGACAGCAGTTTTTTGAACTTTGTCTGTACTTATTTCAGCATTTACATGCAAATACACCAGAATCCAGTTAAACTTTGATTCGTTTATAATCTGAAACCTCATATGAATCAGCTTGCATTAACTCTTCGAAGCTTATTTCAAAAACCGTTCCTATTACTTGATGCTCAGGATTCCCCGTATAAGTGATAATTGGGTGTATGTTTTCACCACTTGTTGCAACAACATCAGGATCTTTGATTTCTAAAGTTGATAGCTCAAATTTGGATAAAACATCTTTACAGCCGTCAAGCTTACGACCAAAATTTGCGATTTGTACATTTTCAAACTGCAATGTTCCATATGAAAATATTTTTTCATGATACATCGATAAATCCTCTTAACTATAGTTCCTACTTTAATTCTGTGGTTGATATTACCACTCGATTTAGATAGATTACAACGAAAATTTTAATAAGAAATAGCCCTTTGAGTTCCGACTCTGGCTATTCTAGGAACTGCATAATGGAACGAATATCAGCTAAAAAAATGGCACAAAAGGTTTCAAATTTGCTTAAGGCTCAGAATCCTAATTATGATTATCTTCGAGATGTATTCAGGTTTGTAAGAGAAAATCTTAATATCGAGGTCACCACAACACCCAAACGATTGCCCTATGTTCCTACTGAAGATGAAATCAGACTTTTTTACAAAGCAGTTTGGGAGTCTCACGATATTGTTCCTATGCTCATTGTTAAAGTTTTGCTCTATACAGGAATAAGAGTTAGCGAGTTAATTAATATACAGTTAGCTGATGTTGATTTAACTAATTGCCGAATAAAAATTAATCAAGGAAAAGGTAAAAAAGATAGAGTTGTACCCTTTTCACCAGCATTTAAAGAAACTTTAGCACTTCATATAAAACAATATAAAAATGAAAATAGACTTTTTCTATTCGAATCCGGATTTCGTCGTCACTATACTGATCGCGGAATTAGAAAAATTCTTATGAGGTATACTAAGATCGCTGGTATTGAGCGCTCTATCTCACCTCATAAATTAAGACACTTTTTGTTTACTTGGCTTAAGAAAAAAAATATTGATGATGCTTTTATCCAACCTTACTCCGGACATGCGAAAAGAGATTCGTTAGAAATTTATTCAAAATTAAGCTTAGCTGATGCACAAGATAAATATAATGATGTTATTGGAGACTTCCCAGTCTGATATTTTAAATTTTTGCATCAGGGCGCAAGTTCGGAGCGCTAAGCCTTATAAAGTAAACTTACTTCCAGAGCCAAAGTTTTCATCAATCATGGCTTCCAGTTTTTCTCTTAATGTATCGCTTCCTATACGTTGAACAGCCGCTTGAAGTGTCGTCAAATTTGAGTATTCCATTGTAAATGAAGTTTGTTGTTGCTTACTGTTTGCTAAATTATATAAGTCTCCTTCAAAATAGCCCTCTCCGCCTTCACCAAATTGATCAAGTAAAAAACGTTCTGCATCATCTAATTGGTTTGAATCAAAAACTAATTGATATTGACCATTGTCATTTGTTATTTGAATATCCCGAATATTTGATGCTTCAGGTATACTGATTTTTTGATGAAACGCCCCGGATTTCAGAGCAGTATTCAAGACTTGATATTGATGTTGAGTTAAATATATACCGGCATACTGATTTTTGTGCTGCACAGTTTTAGGCGAACCTGGATTTTTAACACTTGAAATACCGACTTTCACAAGTTCATTAGCAAAAGACTGTGCTTCCGCATCGGTCTTAAAAGAAATGAAAACAGCATGACTTGAGCCTTCATTCGGAAAAATCCATACCGTATCTTTCACACCCGTGATTTGTTTTTTAATTTCAGCTGCAGTGGTCTGCAAAGATTGCTTATTTATTGTGTGATGAAACGCCCCGGATTTTAGATCAGTGTTCAAGGCTTGATATTGATGTTGAGTTAAATATATACCGGCATACTGATTTTTGTGCTGTACAGTTTTAGGCGAACCTGGATTTTTAACACTTGAAATACCGACTTTCACAAGTTCATTAGCAAAAGACTGTGCTTCCGCATCGGTCTTAAAAGAAATGAAAACAGCATGACTTGAGCCTTCATTCGGAAAAATCCATACCGTATCTTTCACACCCGTGATTTGTTTTTTAATTTCAGCTGCAGTGGTTTGCAAAGATTGCTTATTCATTAGGTCAGCAACATCTGATTTTTTACTAATACCCATCCTTCTAGCCATGCTAAAATAAGATTTGGGTATTGATGATTGTGTGGGCTGGGGTTGAACAGGCGCTACAATGTTTAATCCTTGTGGGGTTATTTGTTCCAATCGCATCATAGCATTCTTAGGATCGGAAGCTGTTTGTGCAGCTAAATCGGGATCTTTTCTGGCATAAGATAAAGTTTTAGCGATTACCTGTGCACCAGTGGCCTTACACATTTGCGCAGCATAATTCATCATTGCTTTCGTGGTATGAGCTGCTTTAGCCGTATCGCCAAGCAAATAATCCAGTTGATTTTGAAGAGGGCCACTGATTTGAGTTCTGTTGTCATCCCTCCAGCATCGCACTAAATCATTATGATGGCTTAGATCAAGAATCCGCTTCATGACCATTGCTTTTTGTTGAGCAGTAACATTTCCAACAGCGGTAAACCCTTTTTCCGCACCTTTTAGATTTATTTTTCCACTTTTCCAATCACCTACTGGCATGTGAGAGCACATAAAAGTTGACATTCCCTTTATTAAGTCGTCCTTAAACCCCATTTGTTTAGCAACACTTTCAAACAAAATTGCAGAACGCTCAGCATTAGATGGATCGCCTCTACCACCCCGTTCATTCGTCCTTCCTGCACGAAACATAAAAGCAGCTAATTCCATACAAGCTATTTCTTCTTCCGTCATTGCTAAAGCAGCTTCTTTATGCGGTGAGGTACCTTCTTGTTGAATAATTGATAAATACCTCTTTGAAAACTCGCGCTGACGCAATGCATGAGCCGTTCCATGATTTTCATGGAACGCCACCATATTACGATTGCTATTTGAAATCAAATCATTAGGGTTGTCAGCATAAGGCTGTTCTATCATATCCTCTGATATAGCAGCAAAAACATCTTTATAATCTCCTCGATAGCTGGGTTTCCAATACCCTTTGAATTGACTCATGTCTCTATGGTGAAATGATGTCGGGTTGCCTAATGAGGTTTTCGACAAATTACCTAAATTTACAGATGTGTAACCCCGGGGCGGATTATTTGGTTGGGGGTTATTAAAATGTCTACCAGGAAAGACCATAATATATTCCTTTTAAACAGTTTAGTGAACTAATTGGTTAACTTTTTCATTTATATTTTCAGTTTGTAAGGAAACCAATTCCTCAATGGATAGCGATTCTAACTTGCCATCAGACAATGTAAAATTCAGTGTTCCTTTTGAGCTAATATAAGCTGGAACTATGGTAAATAAATTTATCAAAATATTTTTAAGTAATGTCTTATTTTTTAAATGAAACTTTAATTTTATGCCGTCATAAGATATGAATTCATCCTCATTTAAGTAGTAATAAAGCGCCTCTTTCTCATTATTGATATTTTTTACTGATTGTTGATCAATAAGATGTGAAATAAGATCAAAGCCATAATCCACGATCTCTCCATTTTCATCTGCCAGTTTTATATCTATCTCATTCATAGCTACAACTCCTCATATGTAACTGTTATTTTTTAAAAATTATCCAATAAAATGTTACTGCTACATATGTAACTCACTTAACAGCTATCAACGGCTCCGTACCCATTGCGTACTTCATGGTGAGGTTTACTGTAAAAATAATTATAGGAAAATATCAAAAATATATCAATCGGTTCGTATTTTGGTTTTTCTGCATAAATATATACAAACAATACTGCATGTATTCATCTCACCCATAGTACTACAGCTGTAATTTAAGGAATTTTGATTAGAATATCTGATTCCTCCTCGATGAGCCGTATGTCTTGTGGGAAAACAGCCATTCTTGAATTAAAGCTTATCGAAAAGAATAAAAAAACATCAAAATATTGGATCTAAAAACACCATCTTAAGGTATAATGTCAAATAAACCCATGACTGAGCTTAATTATGCCTCTTAGAACAATTGCTTCCAAAAGCACTGGACCTCAAGAAAATTCACTCATAGTTTGCGCAGGGACAGTCACATGTACAAATGTGGCCGGCATGGGTTCAGGTTTCTTAGCCTTTAAGAAATTTTTTAATCAGAATTTATCTGTTAATGATAGTGTGGGTGGCTGGCAAGCGATTTTAAACCAACATTTAGCCGCTTATCACTCGCAAAAAGCACCAATGCCTGCTTACATCCGTTTGGCACAACAAGATTCATACATAGGTGCTGTGGCCACTGTCCCTGTAAAAGGTGGCAAAGGCTTAACTCTAGAAAAATTCTCCAGCTCTGAAGCTCGCGACAAAGCTCATAAGCAACAATATCGACAGGCTGTGGCGCAAGCCATTAAGGATGCACTGGCATTAAATAGACCGCTCTACATCCAACCCCTGGGTATCGGCGTCTACGGCTGGGCTCCTGAGGAAGCGGCCAAATTATTTGCCGAGATGATTATCGAAAATGATCCAGAGGATCAATTAGACATCAGCATTCCCATTTTTGATACTTCTCCTTCTTCAAGGGACATGAAATTTGAACAAGCTTTAGCGAAAGAACTTAAACACCAGCGCCCTCTGGTAGGAACTACTCAATCCCAAAGTCAAAAGAAAACGGATGTCTCAAAGCCAAGATATCATCAAACTGAACAAAGTAAAACTACTGAGAGCAAAAGTCCTCTCAGCGCCAACCAGATACAGTTATCGGCTATCATTGAGAGGCTAATCGGCAACATTGAAAGCAAGCAGGGAAATCGCTAGACTTCCGGAAAAGGTTCCCAGAAAGTGCAGCCTTGAAGGACGTCAAAAAAAAGCTGCAAAGCACTCCCTCTGAAAAATGGGGAGAGAAAGAAAGCGAATTTCTTCTTGAGACGCTAAGAATTTGCGAACAAAAAAGAAGCTTTTTTCATTTCTGGGCCACGCCCGAAAGCGTTACTGAATTTAAGACCTTGCTTAAGGAGAAGGGACTAAAGCTCCCCGACGAAAAGGCAATTACCTTAAATAAAAAATAACTCCAGGCTTAGGTTAAAGATTGCCTTCCAGTAAGAAGTATCCTTTCATTATCGTACTCGCTGTGAATAATCGTATCGAGAATTGAGAGTTGAAATAAGATATCATGTATTTTCGTTAACTTGCTTAAACAATGGTAATTTATGGCAGGGCATCAGCTCCGTCATTCTGCTATAGCTGACCAGTTTTGGAAAATAGGGATGTAAATCTTTCTGCAAAACAGAAGAAGAATAATGGCTTTTGAAGTGTCGATAATTGGACTGGTGATAGTGAATGACTATCGTCATTATTTCTGACATGGATAGGCTAAAGGCTTTCTTCCTGACTTGCCTGACACATTTAAAAGTTGCTGCTCAAAGCTTGGTAAAAACGTTTGACAAAAATCATCGACAACACAGAATAATTCGACTAGCTTATCTATTACAGACCTCTTGTATCCTATGAATGTTCTTTGAAAAAAACAAATAAGATCACAAAAGGTCTAGGGTTTAATATATTATCCCTTTACAGCATAATCCTTAAACAGTTATATCGAATTCACGTTATTTATGTAGTTTGGTTGAGGGAAGCTTCTCTTCCTCTTTTTCTTTTTTAGTGAGGTTTTCAAACATACCTACTTTGCTTAATACCCCAGCGCTTTTGCTGATTTCTTGTAGTTCGCGTTGAATCACTTCGTCGTTTTTTGATTTTTTCGTTTCAGTGCTTGGTGATTTAAATTTTTCCTTTTTTTCCGTATATGTACCATCTTCAAGCTCTGATACTTCTCGTTTTCGTTCTTCTCTAAGTTTTTTCAGATACGTAGTGCTTATGTTAAAGCGCTCAGGGTTTATGATAAATTCCCTTTTCCATTCGTTAATTCTCTCCGAGGCATGGTCAAATATTATTTGTCGTGCCTCATCCGCCAGTGTATAGAACTCAACTGTATCTTCAATTGGGTTACCGTAAGGTAAGTCAGCTCTTTTTAATAGCTCTTGCCATTTTTCCTTACCAAAAAATATTTCCCCCATAGTGTCTACGAAATCCTCATCGATTTTTCGAATATCTTTCATTTCTTCTGGGAAAACATTACTATACGACATGGAACCAAAAACAACTTCTGTCAGTGAGTGGCCGTCGCACAGGATTAAATTGGCTACCATCGCTTTGAATATGTCTTTTTTATTCAAGTCGAACAGCTCCCCGTATATCAATGATACATCAACGTGTCCCGACATTCCTGAAACCATCGGCACCGTAATCATCGCTTGCTTGCTTAATGCCCCTCCGTACATTGAATTCAATACCCAAGCAGTTTTTCCGCTTATCCAGGTTCGGGCGCCATCAAATTTTTCGTCAAATAAATGCTGTTCAAAATCATCAATGGGTACAACATCCGTATAATAGGTACTGGACTCGGCTTCTTTATGTGCTTTTTCCCTAATTTTTTTAATTATATCCAAATAAGGACGAATCGCTCCTAAATATTCGGCGCATTGTCTTGAAGAAAGACTATCGTGCAGGGGTCTCAGATTGCGGATATTTCTACTATCCTTAAACATAAACTCAATATCCTCTATGAGTTTGGCGTATTTCGGATTTTTTGGGATTTCACAGTCCAGAGGGCTTTTATGTTTCACTTCCTCCTTGATGTCCTCTAAACGTGTTTCCAAATCCTCAAGGCGTTTAATCGTAGCGTCTAAATTGAGTTTGCCTTCGAGGGTTTTCTTTAAGATATTTGCCGGTGGCACCGTACAAAACAGTCCATGCGATTCATACTTTTTATAGCCCACGGAAATGCCAGGAAGTTTTTTCTTGCCAAATTCTCGTGTTCGGATATGCTCTGCTTCGGCAAATTCAACCAAGG
Organism: Legionella israelensis; assembly: GCF_004571175.1. NCBI lineage: Bacteria > Pseudomonadati > Pseudomonadota > Gammaproteobacteria > Legionellales > Legionellaceae > Legionella > Legionella israelensis. Next base: position 2,861,329 of record NZ_CP038273.1, on the reverse strand, counting down.
CTTCGAGTTTTTCTGCGTTGACAATTTCCCCCTTGGGATCATGTTTTTTGACATATTCAACAAAGGCTTTGGCACGTTTAAAGTTATCATAGCCCTGCCCAAAGAGAAACAAATCAAAATAATGTTCCGTATCATTGGCCAAAAACTGAATCACGCGCTCATTCTCGCAGTCCTGAAAGGCACTATACACATCAGCTGCAAGAATGGCTCCCTGATATTTGGGATTGAATATCGCTTCATCGCTATAAACGTCAGTGATAAATTGTTCAAAATCGCTGGATATTTTGACATCTCTACCCGGAATATTCTCAATGCCTTGCTCTTTCGCAAAGGCATAAATTAACTTCCAGAAGTTAAAAGTTTTATTTCTGAGTTGGATATGTAAGTCGCTATCCTTGTCATAGCTTGACCGATTCGGGCGGAGTTCTTTTTGCAATTCTTGGGCAATTAATTTTTCTTTTTGGTGTTTTATCCTCATAGCATCACTGAAATATTGCATTGTAAGAGCAAAAAAAGGGTCAATGATCTTATGATCTTTTTTATGTTTCCTGGCTAAATGGTGGCTGTAAATATGAGGGTCTTTAATATCTAAACCCTTCAATATTCCTGTTTTTTCATACAATTTTATAGAATCATCCGTTTGATGCACCATACTGTCATCCACGCCAAAAAATTCGAATTTTTGGGATTTTCTTAATTTATCTCTTGATTCCTCAAGGTGTTTTCTTACTTCGCTTTCTTTAGTGCTCATAATCGTATTCTATATAAATGGATATATTAATAAGTATACTTATTGAACATTATGAAAACATTATGTGTTTATTAAGAAAATATTAACTGATATTTAGACTCGATCTTTGATTTTGCGTAGCGAAAATGTAGATAATTTAATGGTATTTTGAGTTTTAATAAGGCGAACAGCGCGTTCAAGTAATTAAATAAAGTGTAATAAAATAAACTATCGTACAGGGCAAAATCATATCATCCAAATAAAACCAAATTGCCGTTATTTCGAACAAAGTGAAACGATGACGTATTATTGTTTGTGCTTTAATTGGTATGATTTTGTCCTGGACTATCGTATAGCTTTTTTTGCATAAAATTTAAATTATGGTATATTTGAATTAATAATAGTCAAAATAACTTTGATCTATAGGATGTTATAAGATATGGGAAAATCTGGAAAGCATAGAAAGCAAACGATAAAACCAGCTCAAAAATTTCATTTTTTTAAACACTCCAAGACTGACTTTCTCCCAGATTTAAGGCGCCTGTTGGATGATAGTGGGAGAAATTATCCTTCCGTGATCGAAACATTATTCAATAAAAACGATTTGCAAGCCCAACGTTTTCAGCGCCAACTTCTAGAACATTGGGCAAGAATGCCAGCCATGGACGTTCAAAGCAGCGTCCCCTTCGAGATAGTGACTTTGCGTAGCAAGCTTAGAAACAGCGCGAATATTAATGATATCAATTTTATGATCAATGGATTGATGGTCCTGATGAAATTAAACGGGTATGAAGGCATAAACTCCGTGTCCATTATCAAGTTAATCATCGAAAACCTCAAAACCAAAGAAGATCCTCGCAGTCTTATCGGCAGTTTGGAGTTGGCTGTTTGCCTGCTTGAAACCATCGATGCCAAAAGCCTGGATGCCATTGCTGTGGAAGTTAGCAATTTATTGGTGCATGATGATTCACTTGTGCAGAAGAAAGCAAAAGAATTGCTTAAAAGTTTGCTTGCAAATGAAAGTATTGTGCAAAAACTCTCCGGAGATACAAAAAAACGTTTGCTTGCAATGATACCTGATAATCTGGATCCTCGGGATGGTAAAAAAATTCTTAAGCTAAGTTATCTTGTTCATTGCCTGGCTCCTTTTATGAAAGACGATGAGAAGTATTCTTTGATCCAATTGTTATTAACGGAGGCCATTCCAAAGATTCGTAGTTCTGCGGCGAATGAGGCTTTGCGTCAACTTGCGCCCTTAATAAGAAATATGGATACTTCCTCTGAACTCAGAAAGGATATGCTGGCATTATTGAGCGAACGGCTAAAGAGCCGCCCTTCCTCCAACAAAAAAACAGCAATGGAGTTATTAATAGAATTGTATCCAGATTGTGAAAACACGGAAAAGAATGGCATTAGCAGGGATATTCTTGCCGAACTTCAGAATCCAAATTTACAATTTTATACCAACCATCTGCAAATGTTTGGCCTACTTTTGACAAAAATGGAGGAGTCAGAAAAAAAGAGTATATTAACTAACTCTCTGAATACGTTAAAACAAACAGAGAGATCGAATCTAGCACAAGCCTGCGCGGCACTGAATGTTGTCATAGAGATAGCTAAGACTGAACCTCACATCTCTTTCCCCCAGGAGGTCTTGATAAATATTGAAAATATAATTCGGTCTCCGGGTAATGAAAAACTCAAGAAATCTTTAATATCAGGATTGTCGTATGTTATGAATCATACGACGAAAGAAGAAAAAAATTCCTTCGCATACGATCTTTATAATATCTTATCCGCAAAAGAAACTTTATCCCCGGTGGACGTTGACTTACTTGTCCTTATTTTGTCATTTTCCGAAATGAATTTACAGGATACCATCACACAGTTTTTGCTCGTAAATTTTGACAGCTTAAACTTATACGCCCGTGAAAAAGTGCTCAATGGCTTATCTCAATTTCAAAATAATCCAAAACTTCTTAAAAAGATTAACATTGAGGATATCCTGTCTATTCTTGAAGGAGAAGAAAAGCAAAGTATTCGGAATGCCGCAGGAAAAGTTTTACATTATATCTTAACTTGCCAGGATGAAGATCGAGTGCTGGAGATAATGAAAAAATATGTTCACGCTTTAAGTGATAAAAAAACAGACCACAGTAAGATATTAGAGATTATAAAATTTATTGCTCCATCATTACCTGCAAAACTGAAAGCTGAGTTTATTAATCCCGTGTTAAAGAGTATTTCATCAGAAAATGACGCCATTGCCAAACAAGGACTTTTAGCTCTGACAAAACTATTGCCTGATCGTGATAGTATTGAACCTGAAACTATTGCTCAAATTATGACTATTATCGATGGTATTATTAATGACAAACTACATTACTCGACTCGTCTTGCAGTCATAAAAACAATAGAGGCATTGGATGGTCGTTTAGGTAAAACTGAGCACTCGTACTTAAAGACATTGGTAACCACATTGTTAAACGATCCAAATCAGGAAGTTCGTAATGAAGCAAAGCTTTATTGTTTTAAGCGGGTACTTGAAGGCCGACCTGTATTGGTAAATGCACTAGACGATATCAATAGTGAAGATTCGATTGAGAAATTACAAGTCTCATTGATGACGGATTTGCAGCACTATGCCAGTCTGGAACTAGAATCTAGCTCAAGTCATATTCTACAATAGAGTGAAATTCTCTCACAGAATGGACCAAATATGCCCGTTTTTCCGAGCAGAGCTGAGCACTTATAGTGAGAAGTCAGATTAATGGTTTGTCAGCATCGCCAATGCATTTTCTCGACAGATTTCATCTTTTCTTTTTTCAGAAAGTTTCAATTCGGTAAACAGTTTTTCAGTAAAATCAAACCAGGCTTTCACATTCATTTGATTTGTTTGCCCTAAATCTGAACTGTAAATCACTTTGGGCACATCAGATAAAACCTCGGTTAAATCCTCCTTGCTCTGATGTCCTAAAAGATATGTCAGCAAGGTTTGCTCTATCCAGACGAAGTCATGTCTGGCTATTTCCTTCAGTTCTTGAGCTTTCAAACCCATTAAAGGATGAGCCGGCTGATTTAATAATAAAGCTCGCACATTGTATTTGATGCAAGCATCAATAAGCTGATAAGTCTCCTCTCGTGAAGCATGTCCTGTTGACAATACAATGGGATAATCATTAGCCATTTTCAGAACATCAACAGCTTTCTTTTTTAATTGCAAATCTTCATTAAATAAAGTTTCTGCCTGCAATAACTCACTCCTTAAAGAAGGATAGACGAGCTGTCTTTGCAGACGTGACTGAAATTGACGGCCGGTTATGGTGGGAAAATGCACAATCATATGAGCTTTTATCAAGGGCTTGTAAGCGGCCAAAGCCTGAATAATAGCTCTGGGCTCAATTCCGGTTTTGTCGCATAAAATTTCTGATTTTGGTAATCTTCCCATTTTTTTCGGGCGGTCGTGAAATGATCAGTTTCAAATGGAAGCATTTTAGAAAAGACGTTATTTTGATGTTGGTTCGTTGGTACCTGGAGTATTCTTTGAGCTATCGAGATGTAGAAGAGCTGGCTTTGGAGCGTGGCCTGAACGTTGATCATTCCACGATACATCGCTGGGTTGTTGAATACGTACCTCAATTAGAAAGCTCATTTCGTAAACAATATAAAAAACAGGTTGGCACCTCCTGGCGCATGAATGAGACCTACATTAAAGTCAAAGGCGTTTGGATGTATTTATATCGTGCAGTGGATAAAGAAGGCAACACGGTTGACTTTATGTTTTCAGAAAAGCGCAATGAGCGTGCAGCCCGTACTTTTTTCATCAAAGCTATGGGCTCAAACGGCATCCCGCAAAAAGTGACTATGGATAAGAGCGGGGCAAATAAAGCGGCTCTAAACACGGTCAACATGCAGCTTGCGCTGCTCTTTATCCTGGGTGGCATACCATCGATTTATCAAAAAAATCACTCAACCCATGAAGGGGTTCAAAGCATTTCACGCCGCCGAAGCTACCCTTATTGGAATTGAACTCCGCCACATGCTGCGTAAAGGGCAACATAAACAGTCAGCGAACCAAACGATTTTTGAACAGTTCTATAGCCTCGCAGCATAGGTGTGTCTAAAATACATCCGTCTTACACTTTTAATTATTTTTGCGACATATCCAAAAAGAGAGGTAAAGCTTTGTTGAGATCATTGGTTCAACTGTTGGTTGCATAAGATCCCGGAATCCATAATGAGCCTTCATTTTGTTAACAAGCTCTTACAGCGACATTAAAGCCTTGCAGCATCTCGTCTGCAAGTATCTGCTTAATTTCAGAAAAGATTAATTTTTACAATTAATTTTTGGATTTGACGTAAGCCAATACTTAAACCTGACCCAAAAATTTTGCTCTCCATTATGTCCACAACTGTATATTTCAATGGGTTTGAACCTCCCTGGGTTCGAATAATGATAAGGAAGGCCCCAAGGATCTTTAGGTATTTCATTTAAGTATTTCACCCAATGTTGGGGAATTGGTTCTATAAGTGGTTTTTTAGTTAAAGCAGCTATCCCTTGATCGTTTGAAGGATAGAAACTGTTATCCAGTCTGTAAAATCTCATGGCATTTTCTATGCGGAGTATATCTTGCCTTTCTTGAATGGCCGCTTTGGATTCTTTTCCTTTGAAATGAAAGCTTATCGCAATGAGTATTGCAATTAGAAGTACCAAAATCATAATGATTATCATAATTTCAATAATTGTAAAGCCTATATTTTTCCTTGGCACATTTTTTGCTTGCATTTGTTTCATTTTTGAGAAGCTAATTTTCCTGAACTTGGATATTGTAAAAAAATCTTACGATTCTTAATCATAAGCGCAAAAATTAAATTTTATCAAGTATGATCCGCAAATTTTAATATACAAATAAATTTAGCATAGTTATATTATAAATTTAATATTAAACAGTCAGCTGTTTTCTTGACTGACTAACCCACATCCCTGAGTAAATGACTTATTAAAGGAATAATCTATATGAGATTGCGGACTTTACTCGGCGCAGCTTTATCCCTTGCTTTAGCTAAGGATTGCCTGGCTGCCACCTATAACACTGAAGCTCAGTCATCAATACCTAGGGAAGGGTTGCAAGCTGAAATGAAAGGCGAATGGGAAAAAGCGATTTCGATTTACACTGGTTTGCTGTTAAAGCAACCGGATAATCTTGAACTATGGCTGAGAGTTGCACAAATTAAGCATCATGTTAAAAATTATATTCTTGCCATTAATGCATATAAGCATGCAATAAGAATTCAGCCAGATAATCCAGCATTGCATAAAGCCCTCTCAGAAATCTATGCGGAAATAAATCAACCTGCGCAAGCTCTCGCAGCAGTGAATGAGGCAGTAAGGTTGAGTCCTGATAATGCAGAGTATTTGTTAGCGAGGGCAAAACTTGCAAACTGGAATAAAAAACCAGCCATAGCATTAGAAAGCTATCAAAAAATTTTGGCGCTTGGCAAAGCAGGGCAAGTCAGTGTTAATACCGTAGATATCTTGGTAGAGATTGGTCGTTTGCAAGCTCAGTTGGAAAATCATCAGGAAGCCATAAAAACTTATAGTCAGGCAATTTTTTTAAGTCCTGATGATCCAAAATTATACTTGGAGTTATCCAGATCTTATGCTAATCAAAAAGAACTCCATAAGGCTTTGGATGCCACGAATAAGGCTTTGGAGTTAGACGAGGACAACATTGAACTCCTGCGCATAAAGGCAAGATTAGCAAGCCTTTTACAAGAAAATCAAATTGCGGTAGAAACTTATCAAAAAATACTGGATCTGTCTGTTATTGATGATAAAGTAATAATTACTGACCGATTGGCGATTTTAAAACAGATAGCAAACCTGCAGAATCAGGCTCGGGACTATAACGAAGCTATAAAAACTTACGATCAAGCCATACAGATCTACCCAAATGAAGCCACACTCTATCACAGCCTATCTCAAACCTATGTCGCTTCAGGAAATCCTCAGAAGGCGATACAAACTATTGATCGAGCCATCAAATTGGATTCTGACAATGTGAATTACCTTGAGGCTAAGGCGACACTTGCGATGTGGTTGAAAGATAGTCAATTAGCTATTGAAACCAAGCAAAAAATCCTGGCGTTAAGTCAAGATAATGATAAAAAAGTTACTCTACTGAGAGAAATTGCAAGTTTATACAATCAAGATCATCAATACTTGGAAGCTATTAAGGCGTATGAACAAGCTATTATTTTAAAACCCAATAGAGCAGAGCTATACCAAGAGCTGTCTCAGACTTATGCAGCCTCACAGGATCCTCAAAATGCCTTGAAAGCGATTAGTAAAGCCATTGAAATTGCTCCTGATCACATTAGTTACCTGGAGGCAAAAGCTAAATACGCGAATTGGTTGAATGATCGTAAATTAGCCAGAACAACCTACAAAAAAATTTTAAGCCTGTCTCCTAAGCATAAAGAGGCTATCGCAGGACTTAAATGGTTAGAGTATGGAGTGGCGACAACAGATCAACCCCCCAGAGAGATGGATCCTGTAGATCAATTATTAGCTGAGGCTAATAATCTCGCAAGCCTAGGTCAATACATACAGGCATCTGAATCTGTTAAACGGGCTATTAAACTCAAGCCCAAAGATGCTGGTTTGTTCAAAACACTTTCTGAAATTTATGCTACAGATAATAGGCCACAATTAGCGCTTGATGCCATAAATCGGGCTTTAGCTTTGGAACCGGCAAATATCGATTACTTAAGAGCCAAAGGAACACTGGCAGCCTGGGCTGGAGACAGTGGTCAGATGGAAGAGAGTTATGTACGGATCCTGCTGCTCAAACCACAGGATCAAGAAGCCCTCCTAAATCTGGCACATGCTTTAAGATGGCAAGGTAGGACGGACGACAGCATCCGCGCCTATAAAAAACTTCTCAAGCTGTATCCGAAGGTTGCTGAAGGCTGGATTCATTACGCTGAAGTTTTGTCATGGACAGAAAACTATATATCTGCCTGTGCGGCTCTTGCTCAATATAGAAGCTTAAAAGGAATTACCACTGAGTATTTGACCAAAGAAGCTCGATTCCTGACATTAGCTGATCGCTATAAATCGGCTCTCGCCATTAATCAGCGTTTATTGAAAAAAAATCCAAACGATTTTTATTTGCTCACAACTCAGGTTACAGCTCTGGTTAAAGGGTTTCAAATCAATAATGCCCTTAAATACTTACAAAGGATTAACGAGCTATATCCTGATGAAAGGCAAGCAAGAAGTCTGAACAATATGATTCTGACGCCTTTAAGGACGAATGTGAATCTGGGTGGTGAATACATTTCCGCATCGGATACGACCAGAATTTTAAGTATACCCTTGACGGCTCAATATTTTCTGACTCCGACTGCGAGTTTGTTATTTCGCGGACTTTATGAGCGAGCCGTCGCCACGATTGATAGCGGTTTGGAAACTTATAACGGCAAAAACTCGATTTTTGATGAAAGCGCTATGATTGGGCTTTCTATTCAAGCCCAATCTCTGTTTAATTTATCAGCTTTGGTTGGCGGCTTGAAAATTCATAACGAAAATAGCCACGGAATTTATGAAATCAGCTTAAATCCTAATGTAGGGGAAGCTGTTAAACTTATTTTTACAAGTTTACATAATTTGTATAGGCCTTACCTTGTGCCTCAATCTCCCCGATCCATTTCACTGCAAATTATGGAAACTCGTAATGGTATCAATCTTGAATGGCAACCATTTCTTCAAAAATATTTAAATATTCTGGTTTCTCACTCAGACCTCAGCGATACCAATAGTTACTGGCATTATAATATTTGGCCTAAAGCCAGGGCGTATGGCTCTGAGCATTGGAAGGTTACTGTTGGACTTAATGCGGATATTTGGCAATACAAAAAGAGATTGGGAAATGGTTATTACGATCCGCTGGATTTCAAGGGTTATCAAGGAACTATTGAGGCTTATTATATCCAATCAGAAAATGTCGGCTATAGCATATGGGGCGGATTTGGCATCCAGAAAGATGAAACTTTTCCACGCTATTACTATGGAGAGGATTTAGGGTTTCAAGCCTTTTGGGGGATATACACTGACTGGCAGCTTCGATTTAAAGGAGGATATACGCTTAGAAAAAACCCCGACGGTAAATATGATGCTTGGTCTACAGGGTTAATTCTCACTAGGCGTTTTTAGTTCCAGGACAGCACTTATAATCTGAAATCGGATCAAATAATTATAGATTCCAGTTAAACTACAGTTAACACTTAAAAATATAAGGATATCAACCTCTATGAGAATACTGATAACCGGTGCTGCTGGATTTATAGGTTCCAATCTTGTTGAATATCACTTAAACAAAGGAGACATGGTATGTGGTGTAGATGATTTAAGTTCGGGAACGGAAGATAATATTAAAGAATTTCTGCATCATTCCAATTTTCATTTTATTAAGGACGATATCCTTACCTGGACAGATATTGAAACGTTTGCTTCTTGGGCTGATCGTATTTACCACATGGCCGCTGTAGTTGGAGTTTATAAAGTTATTCAAGAGCCAGAAAGAGTTTTGTCTGTAAACATTGCGGGCTGCGAAAATTTATTAAAGGCCGTTAGCAAAACTAATTGGAAAGCTCAAGTTTTACTGGCTTCAAGCGCAGAGGTTTATGGCCCTAAAGAAAAATTGCCTTTTGCTGAAGAAGATAACATTATTATTGAAACATCCGCTAAAAATCGTTGGAATTACTCAATCAGCAAGTTAGCAAATGAAGCACAGGGGCTTGCTTATTATCAAAAATTTCATATTCCTGTACTGGTGGCGCGTTTATTTAATACCATTGGCCCAAGACAAACCGGTCGTTATGGGATGGTGGTTCCTAATTTTGTAAGCCAGGCCAAGTCAGGCCAGCCTATTAGTGTGTTTGGTTCAGGAGACCAAACACGCTCATTTTGTGATGTTCGTGACACAGTAGTGATGCTGGATTTACTAATGAGTAACAAAAATACTTTTGGTGAGATTATTAATGTGGGTAACAATAGAGAGATAAGTATAAACGGTCTGGCTGAGACAGTAAAAAATATCGTCAATTCGAAGGTAGACATCCAGCATATTTCCTATCTTAAAGCCTATGGAAAAAACTATATTGACATTCAAAGAAGAAGTCCTAATTTAAAAAAACTTTTTCATTATATTGATTTTAAACATAAATTCTCCTTAGAGGAGACGATTAAAACATTGGTTGAATTTGACAAATAGTCAGGAACTCCACTGAACGTCCTTGCTGGTGATGTCTATGTAAATAGGCAAGTTTGCTGTCAAGTTGCAGGCAATTTTGGTTGAACAGTGAAAATGATCTATTATAGTTAATAGGAAAACTATTAGATAAATGTGATGACAATTTTTGCAGTCGTAGGCTTAGGATATGTCGGGCTGGAACTGGCTGTAGCCATGGCAAAGAAGAAGGAAACCTATGGCTATGATATTTCGCAAAGCAGAATTGAGGAGCTGCAGCGAAATCATGATAGAAATTGTATTGTTTCACCTGAAAGGCTGAAGGATAGCAAACTTAAGTTAACTAATGATGTCAAATCAATAAGCGGCGCCAACTTCTATATTGTAGCTGTTTCCACCCCGGCTTATTTTTATGAACTGCCAAATTTGGAACTTTTGATTAGTGCTACAAGAGACATAGCAAGTGTTCTCAAAAAAGGAGATATCATTGTATTTGAATCCACCGTCTATCCTGGTACAACAGAAGAAGTTTGTATTCCTGTTTTGGAGCAAGTAAGTCATTTGCGCTGCGGCCAGGATTTTAACGTTGGTTATTCACCGGAAAGAATAAGCCCCGGAGATAAGGAACACCATTTGAAGAATATACCTAAAGTAATTTCTGCCCAAAACAAGTCTACCTTGAGAAAAATTCAAAACGCTTATCAATTGATCTGTGACATGGTCTATCCCACTTCAAATATAAAAACAGCAGAAGCAATAAAGATATTGGAAAATACACAAAGAGACATCAATATTGCATTTATGAATGAATTTTCACAAATCATGCACGCGCTCGATCTGGATACTCATGAAGTCATTGAAGGCTCAAAGACAAAATGGAGTTTCATTCCTTTTAAGCCGGGTTTTGTGGGTGGGCACTGTATTGCAATTGATCCGCAGTATTTGGCGTTTAAAGCCAAAAGGCATGGCATGGAGCCTAAAATGATCTTGACAGCTCGGCAGATTAATGATGGACTGACTCAGTTTATCATCCGTGAAATGAATAGAGCCCTTATCAAAAAGAACATTTACTTCAACAAAATAAAAATCGGATTATTTGGAGTAACCTACAAAGAAAATATTCCGGACATTCGCAATAGTCTTGCTTTTAAACTCATTAAAGAGCTAAAAGAATATGACTATGATTATACTGTCCACGATCCCTTGGCCAATAAAAAAGTTGTAAAAGAAAAATATCAGTTGGACCTTAAAGAATATGAAGAAATGCGGGATCTCTCAGTTGCCATTATCATTGTGCAGCATGATTTTTACCGAAAGCAGGGACTTAAGCAATTTGCTACCAAACTTAAACAGCCAGGATTAATAATGGACATACCTAATTTATTTGTTAATGATAAAGAAAAGTTTAAGCAACAACTAGTCTATTGGAGCTTGTAATGGCTGCTTTATCTTATTTCATAATTGGTCCTACAATAATTACCAGTCTTGTGGGTTGGGTTTACGGACGAGATAAAACAGTCCCGACTCCCGCGGAAGATTGGCGTAAAGCGGTGGTAGATGTCATTATCCCGGCTTACAATGCTGAAGCGGAAATCGACTTATGTCTAGCATCACTGGTTCGTCAAACTTTGAAACCTCGCCATATCTTTGTGATTGATGACGGCAGTTCTGATCATACGAAACTGTTTGCTGAAGACATTTGTAAAAGATTAAATATAGCAAATATTAGTATTATACGAAGAGAAAAAAGCATTGGAAAAACCCCGAGTATTGAAAAAGGAGCTTATGAAAGCGATGCAGATGTAGAGTTCGTTTTGGACAGTGACACCATTTTGGCTTCTGAGAATTATCTTGAAAGGTTGGTAGAGGAGCTTTATAAAGGAGTTGGTATTGCTTCTGCGTGCGGAGTTATTTATCCGTTAAAGGAAAGAGATCGTAGTAAATTACTTGCTGATGAACAGGTAGGGACTGCTTTAAGAGAACACTTTAAACTTCATCCTGAAGCTGGTTATTATAATAAACATGGCAACCTACAGCGTTTTTCGCGGTTTATTACCAATCTTTATCGTGACGTGTTATACAAGTTTTTACAACATTTTGTATATCGGGGCGAAATGATTTTTTTCGGCACAATTATTAATCCTGTAGGCTGTGCAGTGGCATATAGAAGAAAATACATAAAGGATATTTTCCTGAATGCCAGGGAAGCTTTAGGTAGTGATTTAACAACTTCAGAAGATATATACATTGGCTTTGCCTTCACTAATGAAGGCTATCGAAACATACAATTACCTGATGTTATTGCCTGTACATTAGAACCCCCTATTCAAAAGTTACCCTTTCAGGTTTTTTTATGGTCCTCAGCTTTCCTGCAAAGTGTTTATTATTTTAATTATTTGGTGGCAACCCCCTTTAAAGCCATCAACAAATGGATATATAAAGTTCGCAATGCAAAAAATGAAAGGGAAATGAAAGATAGAAGGAAAATTAAAGAACAGTATCGGCAAAGTTTTGGCGTTGATGTTACTAAAAGATTTGGTCGCCCTATTGGTTGGTTTGTTTTTACCAACACAATTGAAAAATTGTTATTTCCCACTATTTTTTTGTTGTTTATTATTTTTGGTTGGTGGGAAGTGCTTTTATTAACGTTTATTTTTGAATCTTTGATTTCCAGCCTATTTGTAGCGATTAGTACAAAAGGTGAGCGAATTAAGATGTTTTTTAAAAGCTTGCTTGTATCTCCTATACGATATTGTCTCTTATTTTACGATTTGGTGGTTATCTTTAAATTTGTCATTGATTTGTGGCTCACAAAACATAGGGCTTGGCGTAAGTGAGGTTCTGTCGAAAATAGGAGACGTGATTTATACTGTTCAGGCGAGAATAAGAATCAATGCGCATCATCCTTATTTAAACACAGTTCTTTTGCAATTTGCTCTGTTGATAAATTCAACCCCAAAAAGTATAAAAACAAGACCCAGGTTTTCAATGGACGGTGGTGCCCAGAGAATACTGTGTTCGTTAAATCATCAAAGCGCTTACAACAGTCCTTACATTCGTAACGTTGTTTATATTGCTCTGTATCATCTTTGCCACGTCTAATCACATCTTCAGATACACAATGAGGACAGGATGTCTTCTCCGGCCATCTTAAATCACGAACAGCTTCATAACAACGAGCATCGTCAATCAAATTTTGAATGTTAACTTCCATATCAAACTGCTTATCTATCAATCTAAGGCAAGGACGAATTCTCAATTAAATCAGTGCAATTTGCAAGACCCGGAATCCATAATGAGCCTAAATTTTAATATGTTTTTAATTGATTTTTTTCTAAACTCATCAATAGCCGAAAGCTTGGCATCAGCATAACTTGAAAGTTTTTGATTTCTTTCCACCGGAAAGTTTGCAGGGCCAACAATAAAGCTGGAAGCAACTCTGGCATGAGAGTGAAGCCAAGCTTGATAATAATCACGCAATCTTTCACGATGCGATTTAAACCACTCATCAACCATAACGTCATAATCCTGCCTCAAATCAGCTCCTCTTTTGGAGGCTTTTCTGATTTCATCCAACACCTTGATCTTGTCTGCCAGCAGGCTTTCAGCGTATTCAAGGCGGACGTTAACCCCTCGTTTTTCGGGTGAAAATGAGGTGTTCATGAAAGACCGTTCCGCTATGGATTGGCTTATATCATGGAGATATTCAGAAGCTTCTGGGTTATTGTTTTTGATTTCGTTTTCTAAATTTTTTACGTAGCTGTAATGACCCGCAATCAAAACCCCCTTGGACTGCAAACAGCGCATAAAACTGGCCCAGATTAAATGCGAATGGAATTGCGTTTTGGCTCACTTTAATTGCTTCCAGAAAAATCCTGGCCCAAATTAACTGCCTCCAGGCCCACATTATTTGCGAATGAAATTTTCACCAACCACCTGAAAAATGCACGTTTTCAGGTGGTTTTAATCTGACCCTACTTGATTTTGTGTGTATTATGTGTATACTATAAGATATGAAAAGCGCAGACATAATAAAAATAATTGAGCGTGACGGCTGGGTTAAATGCCATCAAAAAGGCAGCCATTGTCAGTTCAAACACCCAGTAAAAAAAGGAAGGGTAACAGTACCTCATCCTAAAAAAGATTTGCCTGTTAAAACAGTTGCCAGCATTTTTAAGCAGGCTGGTATTAGTAAGGAGGATATAAAATGAGATATCCAGTTGTTATACATAAAGACGAAAACAGCGATTTTGGTGTTATGGCTCCAGATATCCCTGGCTGTTATTCAGCAGGAAGTACTTATGATGAAGCGCTGAATAATATGGTAGAGGCTATTGAATGTCATCTTGAGGGATTACTATTGGATAATGAGACAATTCCAGTAGGATCATCAATGGACCTTTGGGTTCATGATGAAGAATTTAAAGAGGGCGTATGGGCATTTGTAGATATAGATTTAAGTCAGATCTCAGGTAAAGCAAAACGTATAAATATTACTATACCGGAGCGAGTGTTAAATCTTATTGATCTCTACGCCAAAAGTCACTCGATAAAAAACCGGTCTTCTTTTCTTGCTGACGCCGCTCTTAGTTATATGGAAAGTCATAAATAATAATTTAATATGCTACTAGCATCACTTCTCATAAAAAAACCATAGAAAAACCCCATCACTTTGCTTTGTTTTTCTTAATGGGTTTTTGTGTGGTGATTTTAGTTTATTATGACATTCTCCCAGCCACCAGAAAAACGGACGTTTTTTTAGTGGTAGGATTGCCAGTCAATGCAAAAATGCCAATGAGGTCGTTAGAACTAAAAGGCAGGTGGTGCCCACTCATCTTCGGAACCTTCTTCGTAATCGGTGGTTGTCAATATGGTTAATGTCCTGCCATTATTACCTAGGACGATTACTTCTTCTAATGCCTCTATTTCATTATCTATATGAAACCAATGTATTAAATCAGCTGAACTTTGAGTTTGTCTCGTTTTACCCTTGTTAATCATATACGTCAATGAACATTTTGGTATAAGGGAATTGCGTTTTAAGTTCTGAAAGCCTTTAAATTGATGGCAGAAGAGCAAAAACAATATTCTACGACATTATCTGAACTGACAATAACAGCTACAGCTGCATCTGTTATTTCTGTATATCGAATTGCAGAAGATGTTAAAGAGGTCTTACATATTTTTGATAAGTGTTCAATAGATGATAAACCATCTTTACATTTCCCCGCTTCTTTAATAATTAATTTTTTTGGCATGAGCAGGCCAGCTGCAAAGTGATCGGTTTCTTTTTCGATCTGGTTTGAAGAAGTAAAACCTGCATGGGATTCATGAATATTTTTCCCGTCCCTGAATATGTTTTCCGGATGAGATGGCAAAAAATAATGACTAAGTTCATGAGCGATTGAAAATCTTTGGAAGCCTTCATTTTTGATATGAGTAGCGTAAATGATTGTGAATTGTTCACGATAACGGAGAAGCATGCCTGATACTCCTGCAACACTATCAGGCTTTGGTTCTATATGTATGTTTTCTTGCTCAGCAATAGAAAATACATCAACTGGTAATACAAGATTTTCATCTTGAACAATTTTCTCGGCAGTTGATATGGCTTGGGTTAATTTGAAATCCTTCATTTATTAATTTTTTCCGTGATGTCTTTCCAGCATTTTTTTAATCATATCCTGTGCTAATTGTTTATCTTCTTCGTTTAGCTTTTTAACATCCCGATACAGTTCATCTGCTTCATTTATATTGCCGCTTGGGTTGTCGGTCCTGCCTAAAAGATAATCTGTAGTAACATCTAAGGCTTCTGCCAATTGCCTTAAATTTTTAAATGACGGCTTTCTTGAGCCTTCAACGTTTTCAAAATGAGAAATGGATGTTGCAGGGGATATGTCGCAAAAATAATTAAAAGTGTAAGACGGATGTATTTTAGACACACCTATGCTGCGAGGCTATAGAACTGTTCAAAAATCGTTTGGTTCGCTGACTGTTTATGTTGCCCTTTACGCAGCATGTGGCGGAGTTCAATTCCAGTAAGGGTAGCTTCGGCGGCGTGAAATGCTTTGAACCCCTTCATGGGTTGAGTGATTTTTTTGATAAATCGATGGTATGCCACCCAGGATAAAGAGCAGCGCAAGCTGCATGTTGACCGTGTTTAGAGCCGCTTTATTTGCCCCGCTCTTATCCATAGTCACTTTTTGCGGGATGCCGTTTGAGCCCATAGCTTTGATGAAAAAAGTACGGGCTGCACGCTCATTGCGCTTTTCTGAAAACATAAAGTCAACCGTGTTGCCTTCTTTATCCACTGCACGATATAAATACATCCAAACGCCTTTGACTTTAATGTAGGTCTCATTCATGCGCCAGGAGGTGCCAACCTGTTTTTTATATTGTTTACGAAATGAGCTTTCTAATTGAGGTACGTATTCAACAACCCAGCGATGTATCGTGGAATGATCAACGTTCAGGCCACGCTCCAAAGCCAGCTCTTCTACATCTCGATAGCTCAAAGAATACTCCAGGTACCAACGAACCAACATCAAAATAACGTCTATGGTGAGCCCACCAAGCCCCTTCGTATTCCTGTATCCCGTCTTGACGACGTTAAGGCTTTTCTCGCATCGGGTCAAGGTATGGAGTTACCGCTTTATTCAAGCACCGTTCGTGCAGGCTTTCCCTCTCCTGCGGACGATTACATTGAATGCAGGCTCGATTTAAACCAGCATTTAATCAAACATCCAGCCGCCACCTTTTTTGTGAGAGCCTCTGGTGACTCATGAACCATGCGGGCATTCAATCCGGTGACATGCTCGTGGTTGACCGAAGCATAGAGGCCATACACGGTAAATCGTCATTGCTGCCATTGATGGGGAGCTGACCGTAAAACGGCT
This sequence comes from Legionella israelensis, assembly GCF_004571175.1. Lineage (NCBI taxonomy): Bacteria > Pseudomonadati > Pseudomonadota > Gammaproteobacteria > Legionellales > Legionellaceae > Legionella > Legionella israelensis. The sequence goes on along the minus strand of NZ_CP038273.1, from coordinate 2,844,449 downwards.
CTTTAAAAAAGAAGGCCAGGTCAGGCTTTTGGCTGAAAACCCAAATTATTTTAAAGTGGCAGCTTCCTGTCTCCTTAAGCCTGTAAATATAATTAACAGCAGGTAATCCCGCAGTATGTGATTTTCAAGATTTTTTACAGCCGAATACCAATTCGCTAACTCATGCGACTTAATGTAACTTTTTCGCCGTTCAACGCGATACCATGAGCGGGTTTGTGATAAACGACGTACTGGATTTTCAGGAATAAGCGAGCGACCGTGTGCATCTTCATATTGTCCTGCTGCAAAGTTAAAAATCGCTCTTAATACCCGCATGGCTAAATTGGCGTAAGCTTCACCATGCTCACGCCCAAGTTTTTCGTACTGACGAGTAATGTGATCTTTGGTAATCATTAGAAGAGGCTTTTTACGCCAATGAGGAAATGCTTTGGTGAGTACCTGCTGATAATTGACTTTCGTTGATTCTTTTAAAGACTTACGTGCCTTAAAATAATCTTTGAATACCTCATCCAAGGTTATTTCTGCCATTTTAGCGGTTTTTTTCTCAACCAGTGGATCAATTCCGCATGCGATTTGTCCAAGTGTCTCTAACGCTTTTTTTCTTGCCATCTCAGCGGTTAATTCAGGATAACGACCTAAAGTGATGCGACTTAATTTTCCTTTTATTATTTTTTCGACAAAAAAAGCTTTTGTGCCACCGGATGTGACTCGTAATCCAAACCCTTTTAACTGATCATCATAGTATTTTTTTTGAGCGGTTCTTCCTTTTTGGGTCGCCTCAGGTAGTGGTACGTTTTCTACAGTAGATTTTTTAATTCGCATAAAATTTCCATCGGTGTGTCGAACATGTGTCGAACATGTGTCGAACATGTGTCGAACATGTGTCGAATATGTGTCGAATATGTGTCGAAGAATGAGGTAAAATATCTTAAAAGAACTTATAACTTAATACAAGCTTAATGATCTGTAAATAAAAGAAATTTAAAAGAAATTAAAACTGTGTCGAAGTCCATAAAATGCACAATTTTTTAATTCGTAATCAATAGGTCTGCGGTTCGATTCCGCACAACGGCATCAGGACATTAAGAGGTTATAGTTAACTTTTTTCATTGAAATGCCACCCCTAATTTCAAAACGTTCCTCTAAGAATACATATGCCATCAACAATTTAAGTTAGCGTTTAACCGATTAATTAGCTGATTAAATAAACTGCGATCTTTGTCTGAAAAATCTTTTAACGCAAAGTCATTTAGTTCGTTGGCACAAGCTAAAATAGTTTCTTTATGCTGCTTGCCTTTATCAGTAAGCTTTATGAACAAAGCGCGTCTATCTTTTGGGCTTTGTTCGCGTATAATCAATCCATCTCGTTCCATCCGGTCTAAGGTTCTTACAGCGGTAGGTTGTTCAATGCCAATGCGCTTATACATCTCCGACTGAGTTAATCCATCTTGTTGATATAGCTCCATAAGAAAATAAGTATAGGCATGAGTTATGCCGTGTGGTTTTAATAATGCATTTGCTTTTTTAATCAAGAGACGATTGGCTTTTTTGATTAGAGTGGATGTATTCATTGGTATCTAGACTCCAATATAACATAGCTTGCTATATATTAGCATGCTATGTTAGCATGATCCAACTTATTCAGGAGAAAATGATGAAGAAGCAACCTATTTATCAAGTTGATGCATTCTCCTCCCAAATATTTGGAGGAAATCCAGCTGCAGTTTGTCCATTGAGATATTGGTTAAGTGATAAACAAATGCAAGCTATTGCTGCAGAAAATAATCTTTCTGAAACTGCTTTTATCGTTCATGAAGGTGAATATTTCCAGATTCGCTGGTTTACCCCCAACACCGAAGTTGCATTATGTGGTCATGCAACATTGGCAAGCGCATTTGTTATTTTTGAATTTTTAGACTATCAAAAAGATGATATTGTTTTCAAAAGTAAAAGTGGAGAGTTGCGAGTAAAGAAAAATGCAGCTTTATTACAAATGGATTTTCCAGCACTGCCTTATAATAAAATAACGCCATCCCTTTCCTTATTAAATGCCCTTAATACTCAGGTGAAAGAGGTGTTTGAGAGCACTTTTGATTTGTTGTGTATTCTTGAAAATGAACAAAATGTAAAAGAAGCCAAACCAGATTTGCATGCAATAAGTGAATTAAACCATCGCGGAATAATTTTATCTGCACCAGGAAGCGATGTAGATGTTTATTCACGTTGTTTTTACCCTGGCTGTGATGTTCCGGAAGACCCTGTTACTGGATCAGCTCACTGTGTTATCGCTCCTTATTGGTGTGAGCTTTTAAAAAAGAAAAACATTTATGCAAAACAAGGATTGAAGCGAAAAGGCGAATTGCTTTGTGAAGTAGATATGGATCGGGTTTTATTATCAGGCTCATGTCAACTGTATTTACAAGGACATATTTTCTTACCCTGATTTCACGTACATTATCAGTTATTTTTATAAAACTAAAGGAAGCTAACAAATGAGTCTTCGGTTATTATCTTTGGCAGAAGTTAAGCAAAGCATCACTATGAGTCAAGCAATCGATGCAATGAGAGGGTTTTTATTCAATTGGCCAGGCAACAAGTGAAATTGCCATTGAGAACAGCCATTTCTATAAGTGATGAAGAAGCGCTGACACTAACAATGCCAGCCTACTTAGAACAAGATAAGGCCTTAGGTTTAAAGGTGGTTTCTATTTTTCCAAAAAATATTTCCAAAAATATACCGTCAATTACCGGCTTCATTATGTTACTTGATGCAAGCACCGGAGAGCCAAAAGTATTAATGGATGCTGCCTATTTAACCGCCTTGAGAACAGGAGCTGTTTCTGGCCTGGCAACAAAATATTTTGCACAAGACAACGCTAAGCATGTGGCCATTATTGGTTCAGGAGCACAGGCTATTACGCAACTTGAAGCGGTAACTTCCGTTCGCAACATCAAACAGGTTTCGGTATGGTCTAGAAATATTAATAAAGCAAAAGAATTCGCTAAAAAACTAGAGAATCAATATGACATTGCAGTCTATGAAAATATTTCATTGGCCGTAAGAGATGCTGATATCATCTGTACAGCAACAAGCAGTACAAAACCATTAATTTATTTAAATGATATTGCTCAGCCTCATGCCCATATTAATGCCATAGGATCGCATTCCAAATCCATGCAGGAGATTAGTCAGGATATTTTAAGTAATTCCAATGTTTTTGTTGATCAATTGGAAGCTGCTCTATCAGAATCTGGGGAAATAATAGAAGCTGTTGAGCAAAATTCATTAAAAAATGAAACTATCATTGAACTCGGCCAATGGTTATTAAACAAAGATAAAAATTACAAAAATGACTTAACTGTGTTTAAATCAGTCGGTCTTGCCATCCAAGATTTAAGCGTAGCAGAAGTTGTTTATCAACGATTTATTCAATCTTATGGCAATGAGGCAAAGACGGATAAACTGGATGCCCTCTCATTGGCTTTATATGGGTATGAGCGAGCACAACGACTAGAACTATTTACTCCTCAATCAACAAAAGCCCTTGCCTTATTTGAGTTGGTGCAGCGTCGTAATGATTTAAAACAAATGCTTGTTGCAGAAAAGAATAGATTAAAAGCTCCTCGCGCGGACATCATCAAAGCGAGCTGTAATGCAATGCTCGAGGTGCTTAATAATCAAATCAAGACCATTACAGATGAAATAAATACCTTGATAGAGGCTGACTCTGTGTTAAGAGAAAAAAAAGCTATTCTAAAAACTATTCCCGGCATAGGGGATATCATTGCTAATGAGCTTCTTGTCTTATTACCAGAATTAGGTTCCTTAACGCGACGTAAAATTGCTTCGCTTGCTGGCCTTGCACCAAAGGCAAATGATAGCGGGCAGTTTAGCGGTTATCGGTGTATTGGTTATGGCAGATGTGGAATTAAGCCCATATTATTCTTAGCTGCCATGGCTGCAAGAAATTCAAATTCTAGCTTAAAATCTTTCTACAATCAGTTAATTTCTTCCGGAAAGAAAAAGATGGTAGCTTTAACTGCTTTAATGCGAAAAATCATTGTTATTGCAAATGCCAGAATAAGAGATTTTAATTCGGGATTATTTTGTGCATGATGATAGATTAATTAAATTTAAAAAAACGGTTAAGACATAGTTGATCTATGCGAAGCTTTGTTAGGCCCCGCTATCAAGTAGCAGGGATTTGATGAAAAAAATAACTGGAGTCGAAGCGCCCCATATGAACAAGAAAATGATTCGAGTAGCCTAATTTTATGCTAATAAATGAATGGTGGAGAGTCATTTCTAACGAAGGATAAGAAGAAAGACCTGCGACGAGAAAATGAATGTCCCGGGGGAATGCCCCCGGGATGGGAAGGACTGCGATAAAAACCGTTTTATTCAGTAGTGTTACTTTCGCTTGATTCACCACCTTCTTTTTCCTGCTGAATACGCAGGTATATTTCTTCGCGATGAACAGATACGTCTTTTGGAGCGTTTATTCCTAAACGAACCTGATTACCTTTAACACCTAAAACCGTGATATTCACATCATCACCGATGATGAGTGTTTCACCAATACGTCGAGTCAAAATTAACATGACTAAAAATCTCCCTAACCAGGTAATTATCTTTTTTCCATAGAACGCTTCCATGGTGCTCGCGATAATTACAAATAATACAAAAATTAAACAAATTTTACTGTTCGCTTGTTATTCTACACAGTAATTATTAACGGAATATTAAGAAACAAGGAATAAATGATCAAATTTTACGCAAACATTAGATTTCATTAGAATGAACTTTATCTTCTTTAAGCAGATTCAGCAGAACTTAAAGCTATTCAGTACTTCCTAAAAAACGACTTGCCTAAAATTAAGGAAACCCATAATAACTGTAAAAAATATTAATCCAAGACATTGTTACTTTACCTTTTCATGACAAAATTTTCCATAATGCTTAAAAGCTTATTTTCCAACAGCCATCGTTAAATTCTCTTCAGGTTTACCGGCTTGAAATTTAAGAGCAAGCAAAAGTAAAGGTAAGTAAGCCAGTAACATTCCTGGAAAGCCAGCAATATAATCCTTACTCACTAAAAGAGCCAATGGTAATAACCAAACAAAATTGATCATTAAAACGGCAAGTGTGACAGGCAAGTGTTTCCCAAAATATCTTGAAGCGTATTGATAAGCATGACTGCGATGAGCTTCAAATACTTTGGCTCCAGATAATGCCCGACGAACTAAAGTCATCGTAGCATCAACAATAAAAACACCTAAGAGGATCAACCAACTCCAAAAAAATTGAGATTGAATGTTTGCGCTCTTAATAGATATGATTCCTATGGAAAATCCCAAAAATCCACTTCCGGCATCCCCCATGAAGATTCTTGCTGGAGGAAAATTCCAATATAAAAATCCTGCCACCGCAAAAGCCAAAACCAAAGGCAAAATGGCGTCATTCGCCGCTCCTTCAAGCCAATATAAAAGAGCCCCTCCGACACAAACAGAAACAGCCTCAACACCTGCTATTCCATCAATACCATCCATAAAATTATATAAATTGAGCAACCATACTAAATAAAAAGCCACAAAGACATTCAATATAATCCCTTGAGGTAAGTTCCATCCAAGAATGGAAATGGCAGGCATGCCTCCCAGATAAAAAAGAGCAATGGCACTGGCAGCAAAATGACCTGCAAGACGCCATTTTGCTGAAATATTTTTACGGTCATCCACAAAACCTAATACAGCAACAAATAGTCCTGAAGTTAATAAAGCTGTGGTTAATTTTGCATCAAGAAATCCTTGATAATATAAAAAAGGAATAACTGCTATAAAAGAAAACACGAAAGCGAGACCGCCACCACGCGGTGTGGGTATACTGTGTGAGCTGCGATGATTTGGAATATCGATAATATTCCGAGCTAAAGCATAATGCCTCAAAAAGCCGGTCAAAATTAAAGATAGGATAAATACACCTGTAAAAAATAATGTCATAGTATACCTTCGTGACGCAATAAAGACTGGATGATACAATTAAATCCCATTATAAACTTTTTCTGTTCTGTAGCAGCGAATAACTGCTCCCAGCCTTGAGCCAGAATAAACCGCGCTATCTCATGGTCTATATTGATATCCCGTCGTAAGCCATAAAGATTCGAAAAATTAAACATCGCACTATTATACCTTTTGAATACATCAAAAACGACCTCTTCTTTCCAAGTAAGCTTATTTAATGTCAGTTCGATATAAGAAAAAAGACGTTGTTTCTTGTGTCAAACTGGAATATTTTCCTAGCCCCTGTATAAAAAGCTTGGCTTTTTTACTATAAAAACATGTCGGTTAATGGATTCAAAATGATTCAAAATAATGTTATGTTTAGCAAAAAATCTCGGATGGGTTAGCATGAGGCATTTATCTGAACTTCTTTCATGGCAAAATCTGCAAAAACAAGCACAGTCATTTGCCCTACCCACAATCAATGATTTAAAACATCATCAACCAAAACAAACGCGCTTTAATACCAATGGCATTACCTTGGATTTTAGCCGACAACGTCTAACAGAGACGATTCTTGAAAACCTGCTTGATTTGGCCAAAGAATGCCGTTTACAGGACAAGATTCATGCTTTACTGAATGGGGAAAAATTAAATATTTCTGAAAACCGCCCTGCTCTTCACACAGCTTTAAGAGTGCCTGAACATACCGTGCTTTCTGTCGATGAGAAAAACATTATCCCCGAAATTATTGCCACAAGAGAAAAAATACAGCACATTGCCGAGAAAATCAGACATAGAGAGTGGCTTGGTTTTTCCGGTAAAGCGATCAAAGATATTGTTAACATAGGTATGGGCGGCTCGGACCTGGGCCCTCGTTTTTGCATTAAGGCACTGGCTGAATTCTCCGATAAGGATTTAGGTTATCATTTTGTGTCAGATGCCGACCCTAATAGCTTTAAACAGGCAGTCAACGGACTTCATCCTGAAACAACCTTATTTATTATTTCTTCAAAATCCTTCTCTACTGAAGAAACACTGTATAATGCCAGAAAAGCCATAGCATGGCTGGGAAGTCCACAACACATAGATAAACATTTCATTGCTGTGACAGCCAGAAGTGATAAAGCACATCAGTTTGGCATCAGGAACGTATTACCCATATGGGACTGGGTAGGCGGGCGTTATTCCATGTGTTCAGCCATCAACTTAATTACAGCTATCGCTGTAGGTTTCGAACATTTCAATGAATTACTTGCAGGAGCTCACTACATGGATGAGCATTTCCGCAAAAATGAACTCAACGAAAATCTGCCTGTGTTACTTGCCTTGATAGGAATATGGAATATTAATTTTTTACATATTCATAATCTACTCATCCTCAAATATGCTCAACAATTGGAGTATTTAGTACCCTATATTCAACAACTGGATATGGAGAGCAACGGTAAATCCATCAATACGCAAAGCATGGCCATTAATTATGCCACAGGCCCTATTATCTGGGGTGGTCTCGGAAATCAGGCACAGCACAGCTACTACCAGTCACTTTGCCAGGGCACACATAAAGTTGCCGCTGATTTCATCAGTCTTAAATCTTTTAACGGTGAACTCATCAATGATCTCTGCGAGGCCAACATGCGCATTTTAGCACAAGGCGTTCATAGTGAGAACAATCCAAATGGTTACATACCAGGAAATGTTCCCATCAATCACCTTACTCTTGACGATTGCACTCCGTTTAATATCGGCGCTTTAATCGCCCTTTACGAACATAAAATTTTCACTCAAAGCATCATTTGGGGTATTAATCCTTTTGACCAGCCAGGAGTTGAGAGCGCGAAAAAAGCGTTTAATATAAATCATACAGTTGAAATGGTTAGTTAAGTACAAAAAAATGGCATTGAAAAATTATAAGCTGGTTTTTTAATTAACTTCTTAATTAAAGCCATTCTTAAGTTTGTGAGTAAATTTGTAAAATACGTTTAAATTACTAATAATTGAGTCAACTCGTTAAAAGAATTAGTTTCAATAATATATCTGATAATTTTTTCTGTCGCCTCAATCTTAAAGAAGTTAGAAAATATATCTTTTTTATGAAAGGTTGCCTCTCGAGGCTGATAAAGGTATCCAGCATTTTCAGAACCCTGATAATTTGGACAGATTTATGCGGCTCAGACTCCAGATGTCTTTTTAATTCCCTTGCCTGATCCATTAATCTTTTTGAGCCAAGACGAGCTTGAGTCCATTTCTTATATGGATTTTTAAGTGCCCATAAAAGATTTTTCCAATAAGATCTTGCGCCAACGCTATTATTATCATGTTGACGATAACGAATTAAAGGTTCTGAAAGGAAAAAAAGCTTTCCTAGAATTGACGCACATAACGCAAGCCACCAGTCATGCATGATCATTTTTTCCGGGAACGGAAGAGCTTTTTCTAATAGCACTCGATTAACTGCAGAAGTACAGCCAGTTACAAAATTTTGAACCAATAACGTATTGATAGCTCTCTTACCTGGATGATGTAATCCCTGATATCTTAAAAAAGAATCTGCTATTACCTGATTATTTTTATCAACCACAGTAAGATCAGTATGTAGCATAATTGGAGCATGATCATATTGCGCAGATAGTTTTACAAGCGAATTATACATAACAGATAGCTTGTTAGGTTCCCATATGTCATCCTGATCTGCAAAGAAAACATAATCAAAATCCCACTGCATTGCGTTTTCCACTAGCAAAGCGAAATTTTTTTGTGGTAATCTCTGAGAGCCAAAATTGTCTTTAATTAACTTAATTCGAGCATCTTGTTTTACAAAATCATTTACGATAGTAACAGTTTCATCCGTAGAACTATCGTCTCTTATCAAGAGTATCCATTCTGACATGGTTTGCAGCTGTATACTGCGAATTTGTTCTTCTATATATTCACTACCATTATAAACAGCCATTAAAATAAAAATTCTGCTTTTTGCTGGCAACTCCTCATTCATTAAACATCATCCTTCAATCAGCAATGGAAATTAACTTTTTTTATTTACTAGATACACATTTTTAAGAAACTCTATCATTTTATTGGGTAAAAAATTCTTTGCCATTTTTTTTAAATAACTGGAACGTAACAATAAATGAATGATACGATTTTGTATTGGATTATATATTATACTGGAAGTCAGTTTTTGGAATATAGAAACATCCACAGAGATAATCTCTCCTTTGCCTGGATTTATTTCTTTACCAATAATTTCATAAAATTGTCTTACTCTGTCATTAAAAGAAAAATTTTTACAAACAAGTTGATTGCATTGTTTTACAATAGCTAAACGCTCTTCTTCGTTTTTAAGAAAATAAGAAACTTTTTTCCTTAGATCAGATTCATTTCTATAAAGCGGAACAGGCATATCCTTACCGAAGAGACGAAAAAGATCAGAATTCTCACGATAATTGGATATCAATAAAGCACTTGAAGCAAGAATGTCATAAACTCTATACGGTAGTCCATCAACAGCTTGGATATGAGGTATATTTACTGCAATTCTGGAGCGCTGATAAAGTGTTGCTAATTGCTCTCTTGTTTTTATAAAAGTATCAAACTGAAAAGCATGTAAAAGTCGATTTGAATACGGACCAACATTTAACCAATTAGAGGTACCGTACAATTTTAAACCTAAATCAGCAATTGCATCCAGCAATCGAAACCTGGTGCTGCTGGATATAGTATTAGCAAGCAGTCCTTTGAATTTATAAATATCGATATTTTCTTTTTTAAGAAAATCAGCAAGACTATAAGCTTCAATTTTTTCAGACAAGTCCAAGTCATAGTTTGATTCAATATCTTGCATTAATTGTATAACAGACTGAATCAAAGCCGGTTCGTGGCTGTATTTATTAAAAAGTTCATTGATGCGACCACAATAAAAAAGAGTTCCTATAAAAGAGACATTAATATCCTTCTCAATTTCTGTTTTAAAATCATGCAAATTAGTCGCAAATGGAAGAAAAAATACCCTGTTTTTCAAAACGGGATAAATCGTTTCAAGACGATTAACATTTTTATGGGAGGAAGTAATCACATAGTCTTTCTTGCAAAAAAGATCACTATGATCGCCACCATGATGGAGAAATGGAATACGATCCACCATCCAAGTAATAATAGGACATTCCAATTCTCTCATCATCATTTTGGTAATGCCACCTCGATTAGTAGTAAAAACAAAATCAGGATTAAGATCATTGATAAAATTAACTAATTTTTTTTCACAGATGGAAGGATGTAAATGAGTTGAATTAAGATTGGGAATTAAGTGATTGGTAATGATCAAGTGCAACCGAACAGGATATTGGGCAAATGCCTGAATCAACTCGTACATGTAAGATCCTAGCTCACCATCTCTTGCATAGGTATGAATAATCGCAACCACATTACGCATGTCCTTTCTCACTTTTCCTAATTAAATTCTCATTGTAAAACTTTATAGACTCTGCGGCCGTTCCTTTAAACACAATGGTTCCTTTATTTAAAACAATCGCCTTGTTGCATATCTCCAAAATTTGCTTTTCTTGATGGGAAGTAAAAATGACGATTTGACTGCATTCAATCATCTTCAATATACGTGATTTTGCTTTGCGCACAAAAGCTTTATCTCCTGCAGCAAAAACTTCATCTAAAAGAAGAATTTCAGGATTTAGAAAAGATGAAATGCTAAAGGATAAACGAGAGCGCATCCCGGAAGATAAATTGCTCAGAGGCTGATCCTTGAATTCCTCCAATTCGGCGAATTGTAAAATTTCGGGCTCTAAAGTGATAATCTTTTCCCTTGGTATATTGAGAATTGCTCCGTTAAGATAAATATTTTGCCTCACGGAACTACCAGGCTCAAATCCTGTACCCAATTCAAGCAAAGGCACCAGATTTCCCTTACGACGAATTGTTCCTGTTGATGGGGCGTAAATCCCTGCGATAGCTTTCAGCAAAGTGGATTTCCCCGCACCATTTTTACCCAATATTCCCAAACGATCCCCTTGCTTTATTTCAAGATCAATATTTGAAATTGCCCTAAATTTTGTCAAGGTATTTTTCGGTTTCTTTCTTTTTATAAAAGAGACAATATCGGATTTTAGGGATGGTTGTCCATCATGATATTTCAAAAAATCTATTGATAAATTTTCAATACTAATATAAGCAGTCATACACGATATACCAAGCGCCGATCATATTTTTGGTGGATATATAAAGCAATACTAAATAAAAAACACATTAAGAAGAAAGGCTTGGCAAAATATAGCCACTCAGCTTGATGACCAAAATAAATAGCTTGATGAAATAATCTTACAAATTGATAAAAAATGTTAAATTCGATTAAATAACGATATTTTTCGGGTAATACGGACACTGGAAATATAATAGCAGACAGGTAAAAGAGAGGTTGCATTACAACACCCAATATATATCTTATATCCCGAAAATATACAGTTAATACACTAGTGATGCTTGCCACCGCAACAGAAAACAAAAACGTCAAGGCAAGTGCTGCTGCTAAATACAATAGGTTGGTATGAATGTGAAAATGAAAGGCTAAGGCTATTAAGTGTAAAATGATTATTGCAGCAAAAGTGTTAATCAATTCCACGGAAATCGTTACAATGGGAAAAATAATTTTAGGGACATAGACCTTGCGGATAAATGAACGGTAAGTCAAAATGGACTCACTACCTCCAATAACAGAAGTGCTTATCATACTCCAAGCGAGAATCCCGGAGAAAAGATAAAGTATATAATTCTCCATACGAAAGCGTATGATAAGTGGAAAAATAAGCGCAAGACTCAACATATGAAAAAACGGATTAAGAAGAGTCCAAAACAACCCTATATAAGATCCTCTATAACGCTTGCTTAGCGCCGTCCAAAGTAATACAACAAATAACTGCCGCTTATTAAAAAACTCCTGGATTAGTCGTTTGACTCCTAAGATAAACCCACTATCCACTTCATGATAAATTATTTCTTGGCTATTCAATTAGACTCCTCTTTATATAAGATAAATAAAAGGAAATAAAAATTTGCCGTAACATAGAAGCCTTATATTTAAAAGGAATTCCGGGCAAATGACAGAGCGCTATTTTTAATCTTTGTTTGTGGTTCCAATTAAAATTTTCCTTTCTTCTGCACGTATTGTGCTGGTGTAATCGGTATGCGCTAACAGGATAATTGATAAAACCCAATAATTTTTTAGAAGCCATGCGAATATAAATGTCCCAATCCTCTATTGCAAATTTTTCATTATAATATCCAATATGCTCATACAAATCCTTTCTAACCATCAATACTGGACCAGGAACCGACCAGTTATTAATGATTTCATGGAGTAAATCATCTTCCTGCAAGAATTTACTTAAACTAGCAGAATATAATTCTGTTAGGCCGCTTTTATAGATTAGCTTATTATCCTCATCAACAACTATACAATCAGCAAAAACAGCCCATTTATTATGATGTTGCTCCAGATACTCCACACGTGTATGAATACCCCCATCCAATAGAAAATCATCACTTGCAAGTGAAACCAAATACTTCCCTGAACATGCCCTTACTAATTCGTTGATGGTTTTTGTTAAACCTCGATTTTCTCTTGCTTTGAACATTACAGGGAAAGATGGTTTATTATGCTCAAGCCATTGCCTAATCACTTCAGCCGTCCCATCAGTAGAGCCATCATCTATAATTATCAGCTCTTTATTTGGATAACTATCATTCAAAACACTATCAAGACAAGCGGTGATGTATCGTTCATGATTATAAGCGGGTATACGGATAGATACTTGAGGCAAAGCCATGTTAATCCTTTTATATATATAGTTATATGACCAGCTTAACCATTATTTTAAATCAGAGCGATCTTATGCCGTTTGGCATAATTCTCCATTGAGATACTGTTTGATCCGGGCAATGCTGTTTAACTCAGCAACTTTTTCTTCGGGAATTTTAATTCCATATTTCTCCTCAATACCTAACAGAAGAGTAAACAGCTCCAAAGAATCGATGCCAATGTCAGAAAAATTGGATCGTTCATCTATCTCTTCGATGCTAACGGTGGTGTTCAGACCTTTAACCAAAGATAATATCTCTTCACTTGATATTGTCATATCACTTCCTTTTTAAATTATTAGTAATTAATTATTGTGCCGAGTTAATATAGTACCTGCCCAGGAAAGACCCACACCAAAACCGGAAATAAAAATAGTTTTAGGGTCATTTGGAATCATTGCCAAGCATAATGGTAATGAAGAAGAAACTGTATTACCATATTCCGCTGCCATAAAGGGTACTTTCGCTTCTGGCAAGCTCAGTCGTTTGATTAAAGTATCTATAATATAAAAACTGCCTTGATGGAATAAAAATAAATCTATATCTTCTGGCGTGAGTTGGTTTTTTTCCAATACATCAATGACATTCCGGGGGACTTCGGTTGCGGTGAAATTAAATACCGCTCGGCCATTCATTTCAATTAAGCCACTTTCAGAGTTAATATTTATTGCTGTAGCCTGGCTACCATCTGAGCCAAAGCAGAAATTTCCAATCGTCCATTTTGGGTGATCGCTTAGCAAAGTTGCTGTAGCCGCATCGCCAAACAACAAGGAAGTATTTTTATCGTTATGATTAATTCTCTTGGAATAAGGATCTGCAGTGACAAGAATACCCTTTGTGAATCCATTCACCATCATAAAACCTTGCAAGACTGATAGACTATACACATAACCTGAACAACCAAGAGATACATCAAAAACTGCCGTCTGTTTAGGGAGATCCAATTTCCCATGAACAATAGCCGACGTATGTGGAAGACCTAAACCATCTGGATTTTGAGTACATACGAGCATACACTGAATATCTTCCTTTAAAAGTTCAGTTTGCTGCAATAATTGCATTACGGCTTTACAACACATATCCGAAGTATTTTCATTCGCCTTTTTTCTGGCGACCTTTAACATCCCTGTTTTAGTTTGCAGAAAAGATTCTGGAATATCAAAAAACTCAAGCCTCTCAAAATTATTGATATATTCGTCAGGAAGATAGTAACTAATATTCTCTATTCCAATCATAAAGCAACCGATGAAAAATAAATGAACCCTAAAACATGATTATCTGCGTAAATTTTTGATTTAATCAGTTTATTGTGTAAATTATGTGTAATCTCTACAGAAAGATTCTCCTGAGCCACTACATTGCTTTGCAGTTCAACCCCTGTGAATAACCATTTTACTTTAGTCAAAGGAAATAATATAGAAAGTAAATACTTTTTCATAGAAACAATTGTCTCCATAAACGAATATGGAGAAACAGATCGATAAAAAATCTGCTTATCCTGAATCTCGCACTGGGAAGTGATGATATCTTCATTGAACTCATAACGCTCATAATGTGCAGGACATTCTTTCTGCTCCATAATCTCAAACCATTGATGTTTCCCTGCAATGTAAAATGATCCTCTAAGTGTACCAAGGAAGGTAGGTGCAATATCATAAATATTTAATAAGCAAGATGGATTTCGCAAAAAACCATGCACCGACATTTTAATGTGTTGAAGTTGCGAAGAAGCAAAATGGTTTAGTATTGCATTAACCATATCAGATCCCTGCACATAATCCCTATTTCCTTTAAAGGGAAAAATTAAAGATGCTTCTTGTACAATACTATTCATCGAGCTCCTCTTTTTCTTTTAGTGTATTCCATCATATTAAAACAATGTTTAATTGCAAAACTGCCAGAAACCCGTTCACCTTCTTTTAGATCTTCAACAACTACACTACCTGTCTCAATACGTACCTTACTGTCAATTTTTAATAAATTGCCAATAGTGGCAGAGGGGCCTATCCATACATCATCACCAATCTGTGTATAACCTGAAATCTGTGCATTACCAGTAATAATACAACGCTCGCCAATTTTGCAGCCATGACCCACGTGAGCTTTGACACTGATAATAGAGTTTTTACCTATTGTTGTGAAATCGGTATGTAAGGATTTTGAGATAACGGCCCCAGCTAACACTTGTACACTTTCTTCTAACAATACCCCACCTGCATGAAGTACGTTTAACAACTGGTTTTTATATCGTTTGTAAAAATGACCGGAAGCACCTACTACGGCATTAGGACCAATCACTGCATTGTCTCTTAAGATACTGCCCGACAAAATAATAGCACCCGGCCCAATTTCTACATTGGGACCTATCCAAACATAAGGATCCAAATAGGCGGTAGAATGAACACGGGCACTGGAATCAATAAAAGGGGTCAATCTTGGCTGCATTTTGCAGTTGCTTACCAGATGATTATGTAGCGTGTAAAAAGCTTCTTCCGGCTCCTTTAAAACCACAAGTCCTTTACCAGGAGAAACCAAATCAGCAAACTCAACAGTTGTCAAAATACTACTGATCGCATCATTCCTATTAGCTTGAATCAAATATTTTTTTGAAGCAGCAAAACACAAACTGTTTGGTTCTGGTGTGTTTGCAAATTGAGTTTGTGAAAAAAAACCTTCTCGGGAAACTTCCTGGAAAAAATTAGCTAATGAATACATGTTCCCTCAACTCTTATGTAAATCCTCAAAAGGAATAATAACCTTTTGCTTTTATATGACATCTTCTGCGCACAAACAAAATCCATCACTACAACAATCCATATAAACATCAATTATATATAAGATTTTTTAAAGGATAAAGGCTTAATTGATTTATGAATTTATTTATAGTGGGATAACAAATTAAGGGAGGAGGTACATTCTAACAGAAACAATTATACTGTATCTTTAGCACTGCCTATAAAATTTAAATTTGTTTTAAGACATTATTATTCAAAGCATTTCGAATGTCATTAACATTATTCCACATTAATACATCAAGAATAGAAAGATTAGGCTCGTAGATATAACCAGGAGTGTTGTATTTAAATTCTGAAAACTCAATAAAGTATAAAGATAAACTTTTTTTTAGAAATGCTTTTTTATTAAAAATTTCTTTCCCGCTAACGGGATTAATATATTCAGTGGCGCCAAGCTTATCACTAATGTAAAGAGCCCAATCACCTGCTTGCATTTTAAGAGGATAGTCTAGGGAAAGATCTGAGCAGACTTGATACAAAAAAGGGATATCAAGATAATGGCAAACTTCTTGTAAAGCATTAATATTTAATGAAACTAAAGAGTTATTTTTAACATTGTTAAAAACACGCTCAATGATATCCACCACCTGATAATAATAAGGTGCTTTTTTTTTATAGTGCGATATCTTACCCAGCATAGAACGTTTAGCTTTTGACAGATCAAGTATTTTAGCTTCTGCAATTTTAATTGAGGTGGAAGAGTTTGCAAGCGGAATAGTTATATATTGCCAGCCACTTTTGGGATGGAGAATACGATTGCGATTTATCCATGTCCTAGGCGTATATTGTGTAATATCAAAAACCACCCATTGATCTACTGAGGCAATTAATGAAAAATGCCCCAGATAGGGGAAAAAATACGGTTGCATAATTGCTAATCTCAACAATGAACTCCTTTAAAAAAAGATATTAATTGATGTCGTGATTCATACGCTCTTTCTATGATTCCGCAAATTTTTTTAACTGCATCCTCAGAAACTCTCTGTCCTATGGGTAACTGCATACAGGATTCACATAGATATTCGGTCACTGGCAGACGCAGGCTCTTATTTTGTAAACCATTATTATATTGTGGTAAGTGATGCAAAGGCGGGTAAAAATAACGTCTTGAGGCAATGTTTTCAGCATTCAGTAACATAACTAATTTATCTCGAGACAATCCGAATATTTTTTTATCGACTTCACAGACAACATATTGATAATTTGAAAAAGTTACCCCTTTAGGTTCTATTAACAGTATTCCTGGAATTTTTTGTAAGTACTGTTTATAAAGCTTAAACAAATGATAATTATTTTCCTGGTTTTTGGGAAATTCTTCAAAACTCATTAATGCTATTGCAGCTTGAGCCTCAGACATTCGTCCATTCGCTGTTTTAACAACCGGGACAGGTATACCAGCACCATAACTACTTCGAATGTTTCGTAATCGCGCTGCGAGTAAATTATCATTTGTACAAACACATCCACCTTCTGTAGCACTTAATATTTTAGTTGCATGAAAAGAGAAAACCTCTAACTCACCAAAATTCCCTATTTTTTTTGTTCCAATAGAACATCCAAAAGCATGCGCCGAATCAAAATAAAGCTTTAAATTATGAGATGAAGCAAACGCTTGTAATTTAGAAATATCACACGCACCTCCCCACAAATTTACACCCATAATTGCTGTAACATTTTCATCCAAAATATGTTCAATTTTTTCCACAGACATTTGATGAGTATGTGGATCAACATCACAAAAGACAGGCTCGAGTCCAGCCCAACTAAGCGATTGAACCGAAGCTATGAAGGTATATGCAGGAACTATCACTTTCCTTGTGAGCTCCAGAGCCTCAGCTGCCATAATTAATCCAATTGTTGCATTTGTTACACAAATTGCATGTTTTACTCCGAGATATTCTTGTAACTTTGCTTCAAATTTCTGAACTAACGGACCATGATTTGTATAATAACGGCGTTCAAAGATTCCTCTCATTGCAGACTCATAACGTTGCCAGTCCGGGAAGTATAATTGACCGACGGGTAACTTTTTTTTAAAAGCAGGAGGACTTCCTAATAATGCAAATTTAAGTTTATGCATGTCATCTACTCATATTTAATTAGTGTTATTAATAATTTTATTAAGCTCTATCGTAGAGAAATTTCAAAAACAATATTATTTTTTCAATATCGTCACATGTTATAAAATCACCACATGGTAACAAAATGAACTTCTTTGCCAAATTGTCTGTTATTGGAAGTTCAGTTGAAATATATGGATAATTCATAGCCTTTTTATGTAATGGAGGTGAATAATAAGCGCGTGCTAAAATGTTTTGATCATTTAATATTTCAACCGTCAAATCACGCTCAAAAGGCCAATCATCTAGAAGCTCTATAAGAATATTTTTATAACTTGTAGGGTATGTTTCATCGAATTCAACCAATCGAACTCCAGAGATTTCTTTTAATCTTCTTTTATAGTATTCATAGCGAATTTTGTTATCAGAGATTAATTTTTCTAAATTATCTAAATTTGCTAAAGCCATAGCAGCATGAATTTCATTAAGTTTCGCATTCATTCCCCCTGAAAAGATAACATCATCTTGACCGGTAAAACCAAAATTACGCAATGCCGATAATTTCTTAGCTATCTCAGCATTATTTGTTGTAATGTACCCACCCTCAAAGCCATTAAGCAATTTGCTGGCATGCAATGAAAAGCATTCTACATCACCGAATCCTCCAATTTTACCTTGTGAAGTTGATTCATATACCGATTCAACAGAATCAAATAAAACTGGTATATTATATTCTTCTCTAAGATTAAGTATTCCTTTCACATCACAACAATTAATAATTGGGTGAACTGCCAAAATGAGGGACGTTTCAGAATTAATGCACTGACGAACCGTTTGTTCGCTCATCGCAAGCGTTTGCGGATCAACCTCACAGAAACGAGGTTTCAAACCAACCCATGCAGCAATATCAGCCATACGACGATAAGTTAATGAAGGCATTAATATCTCTTTCTTACCATTGATAGCAAGTGTTTTAATCGCTAAAACAATCGCCCAGAATCCACTACAAAAAACGCGACAAAATTCAGTTTTATGAAACCTGGCTAGCCTTTGTTCTAATTGTCGAACTAATACACCATTGTTTGTGTAGTGTCCTTCTGCATAAAATAAATTTGAATATTGAAGAAAACTGATAAAGTCAGGTTGGGCAAGGCTCGAAGTTGACTTTGGCACGGAGAAATATTTATCGTTTCCTTGTTGAGCCAGAAATTTTACATCTTTTTTTATCATGGAGCGATCCATTCTAACTCCTAATCCTTTATAATTTCTAATCTTCTAAACAGAGCCAGCAAATTGCTCGAGTTTTGTACCTTTAATTTCATTCATACAAGCAGAAACAATTTGTGGGTCAAGATGATCTTCCCATTTTTCTTTTAACTCTCTTTTTTTAAAAACGCTATGCTTATGATTATCATGATAACTCTGGGAAAGATTAATAAAATCAATAGTTTGATTTTCTAAAATAATTCCTGCATAACTGAAAAGTTTTTGTATACAAGGTATCGGATTTTTTACTAAATCCTCATAACGTATAATCATATGTTGTTTTGGAAACTGTTTGCTGAGTTCTAATGCTGTTTCGCAAACATGTTTCCAATCATCAAATCCCCAAAACTCACCAAAACCATTTTTGCGACACTGACCTGTTTTCCACTCATTAAGAGGATCTGCTGTCTCTGGAAACTCATGAGGATTACTTAGCCAAGAATAAATGACAGCACAGGGATGTCGCACAATATGAATAATACGTATACGGTTATGAAGCCTCAATAAATGAGGAATCAAATTATGAAACCTCGTTGATTTAATCACAAGATAATCAGGTTCTGCTTTTTTATTAATAAATTTTGGCACTAGTCCTTTGGATCTTAGGTGATGTTGATCGAGATATTCTGAATTTGTAGAGTAAACATTCGAAAAAAGCTCCTCCCATTCATCTAACGTACTTTTTTCATTTAATAAATTCTTAAATTCATAGGAAAATAGGGGGCAAAATTTTAGCCTCACATCTGGAGAAGACGCAAAAATCTGTGAAAGCCAAGTAGTTCCCGAACGCGGCATGCCAGAAATCCAAATTACATTTTTGTATTTTTTATTCATTTTTTAAAAGTACATCATATCGATAATGAGAGGCATAATAATTAGAAGGCATTTTTTTAATAATAATTTGCCATCCACATGATTCCGCTAATGAAACAAATTCTTTTTGTGTACGCCATATACCAATAGGAGAATCGGGCACACTCTCTATACCAGGCACATAGGTTTTATCAGAGAAAAAGCTATCCATTTTTTCCTTATCCGGACAATTTCCAATAAATACCCTTTTTAAATTAGGAAAATTATTTTTTAGGTAAAGTAACATTTTTTCTGCTTTATTGTACTCAAGATAAGCAAATGAGCCGTAACATAAAGCTTTGGTATATTTTTGGGGCATAATGGGGTTTTGGCAGAAATCAACTACATCCTGAAGAATATAACTAATACAATTGTGATGCGAGGATTTAACAAAATTATTTCTTGCAATAGAAATAAGGTATTCAGAAAAGTCTACCCCAGTTCCTCCCTTACAGGATTCAAAAAGCAAAAAACTTAAGGCTCCATTTCCGCAACATAAATCCAAAAGAATATCTTCAGTTTGAAGTTTTAATCCTGTAGTAACTGCCTGGACAATCATTTTAATCTGTTCTTCTGAAATGGGTTTACCGTTAACTGTACGTTTTACCTGTCCCCAAAAATCATCCGGTTTGCAAGTTTTAGGGTATTCCTTATAAAACATAAATTTTTCATTACTCATTTATAACCTGCATAAGAGATGGCGCGGTTAGTCTCAACAAAATAATATAAAAAAATGTGATACAATGTCAGCATAAAAACAATTGAACTGCTAGTTCATATTTATTCATTAATTGGCCCAAGAATAATTTTTTTCATGAAAGGAGAGGAAGATCGATATTTTTGTAAATAAATTAAAATTTTATATTTAAGAGAAACTGAGCTTTTTAACTTTTCTTCTAATATTTTATTTGCATTTGATTTTTGTTCCACAATATTCCTCGACCATATCCCACGACCTGTTACTCTATAACAACTCATTACCTCCGGAATATTATGCATTTTTCCACCTTGTAAAAGCATCATGTGTTTAAGCATCACATCACCATATGCAAAATCTTTTTTAAAAGCCGGGGGGAAAAAGCTATTTTTTTTGATAAATATATTGCGCCAAACAATACCTGATGGATGGACATAAAATGAATATTTATTTTTTAAAAGCCTTATATCCAGATAATTCCATGAGGATTTGGATGGTTTAATCAAGCTGCTTTTACCAGTTAACTCGTTTTTAAGAACCGTATTACAACTACAACCTACAAAATCAGCATTATTATCCAGAAAATTTATTTGTTTATTTAATTTTTCATGGCTTGTCCAATAGTCATCTCCTGCCAATAAACACCAATATCTGCCTTTTACTGAAGGGTTGTGGTATAAAATTGCTTTTTTTCCGGATCCCATATTATATGGATTATGATATACTTTTATTTTATCTGGATATTGAGCTGCATAGTGCTCTAAAATGTCGGCGCTTTTGTCAACTGAAGCGTCATTTATACAATGTAATGTATAGTTATAGTTGGTTTTCTGCATTAATACACTTTCAATCGCGTCAACAATTGTTAATTCATGATTATACACCGGCATTATGATACTTATATCTTCGATTATAGTTTTTTTCATAAATAACAATAGAATAGAATATTTATATCTTAAATCGAATTATACTTAGTTGTTGTCTTATTGCAATTTGTTTTACCTTGGGACACCTTCAGGATCAATAATTATTGTTAAAAATAAATAATTTTTATTAAATTATTCCAAACAGCTCCTAAAGCATGCTTCCTATTGTAGAAAAAATAAAGTCAGTACCATTAAATAAATCCAGACTGCAGGTAAAGGGGAAATAAATACACGAAACCTGAATCTTGCACCCTAGCGAATTATAAATATAGCGGTGCACTAATTGAAAAACAGATTTAGAGATATTGAAAATGAATCATTATCTTCTATTAGTACAATATCCAACAGAGGTTAAAAGCATTGAATACCAATTCCTTCGAATGGGCAATTATAGGCGCAGGACCGGCTGGCATTGCGGCTATTGGAAAATTACTGGATAGCAATATCGCACCGGAAAAAATTTTATGGATAGATCCTTATTTTAATGTGGGAGATTTAGGAAGATATTGGAAAAATGTCTCTAGTAATACCACCGTAAAACTATTCCTCGATTTTTTAAAAGCTGTTAAATCTTTTGCTTTTGATAAAGCTCATCATGATTTTGCATTAACTCATTTAGCTCAAGATGAGACTTGTACACTGAATTATATTGTTGAACCCTTGCAGTGGATTACCGATCATTTTCGCGAAAAGATTGCGAACTCTCAGGATTTTATTAAAAAATTAAATCGCACAAATGGTCAATGGAGAATTCAGGGGGCATCGAATTATCAAGCTAAACAAATCATTCTCGCCACAGGAGCAGAGCCAAAGCAATTACATCATTCAGACATAGAAACAATTTCTTTTAAAGACGCCATTAATAAAAACAATCTGTCTAAAATTGTAAATCAAAATGAAACATATGCTGTATTCGGTTCATCTCATTCGGCTATCATGATCATCCATCATTTAATGGAGCTTAATGTTCATCAGGTCATTAATTTCTATCGCTCTCCCTGCCGTTATGCCATTGATATGGGCGATTGGATATTATTTGACAACACAGGCTTAAAAGGAAAAACAGCAGAATGGGCAAAAACAAATATTGATGGTATACAACCAGATAATTTGAAGCGTTATATTACCAACGAAAACAATATTATTCACTATTTACCTCTATGCAATAAAGCTATTTATGCCATTGGCTTTGAAAAACGAAGAACTATCAGCATTGATGACTATGAGCAGCCTAGTTATCATTCAAGACTCGGTATTATTGCCCCCGGTTTATTCGGTTTGGGAATTGGTTATCCTGCGATAAAATCAGATCCATTCGGCAATATTGAAGAGCAAGTAGGCTTGTGGAAATTTGTAATTTATTTAGATAAAATCATGCCGCTGTGGTTAAAATATCGTATTTAACGTGGCTGGACTTTGGATTTTTTTAAAAGCATTCTGAAAATTGCCGTCTTTGCGAACGAAGTGAAGCAATGACGGATTATTAACCATCAAAAAATGGCTAAAGTCGGGTATTAATGAATTTAATAAAAAGGAATTTTGGCATGCTAAGCCATTTAGAATACCTTGAAGCAGAAAGCATTCATATTCTTCGCGAAGTCGTTGCCGAGGCAGAAAATCCGGTGATGCTTTATTCCATTGGTAAAGACAGTTCTGTCATGTTGCATTTGGCTTTAAAAGCTTTTTATCCTTCAAAGCCTCCTTTTCCTCTGCTGCATGTAGATACGACCTGGAAATTTCGCGAAATGATTGAATTTCGTGATCGTGTCGCTGCCAAACATGGGCTTGAATTGCTTGTTCATATTAATGAAGAAGGGCTTGCCGAAGGTATTAATCCTTTTACTCACGGTTCTGCAATTCATACTGATATCATGAAAACCGTTGCTTTAAAACAGGCACTCAACAAATATCAGTTTGATGCAGCTTTTGGCGGAGCTCGCCGTGATGAAGAAAAATCACGTGCAAAAGAGAGGATTTTTTCTTTTCGTAATAAAGATCATCGCTGGGATCCCAAAAATCAACGCCCTGAACTTTGGAGCCTATATAATACTCGTAAACACAAAGGTGAAAGCTTAAGGGTCTTCCCATTATCCAATTGGACAGAGCTTGACGTATGGCAATACATTCACCAGGAAAAGATAGAGATTGTCCCTCTATACTATGCTGCTATGCGGCCGGTGGTTGAACGCGATGGTGCACTGATTATGGTCGATGATGAACGAATACCTCTCGCAAAAGGAGAAATACCCCAGATGCGGCAAGTACGTTTTCGTACACTGGGTTGCTACCCCTTAACAGGCGCTATTGAGTCCAGTGCCGATAGCTTACCAGCTATCATTGAAGAAATGCTGCTGAGCACCTCTTCCGAACGTCAGGGGCGTGTCATTGATCATGATGCATCTGCCTCAATGGAGAAAAAAAAGCAAGAAGGATATTTTTAATGCATGACCGTTCAGTTATAGCCAAAGACTTTACCGCTTATCTTAATACGCTGGAAAATAAAAGTCTCCTGCGCTTTATCACCTGTGGTTCTGTTGATGATGGTAAATCCACCCTTATCGGCCGGTTGCTGTTTGAGTCCCACATGATTTATGAAGACCAGCTTGCATCGCTGGTTTCTGACAGCAAACGCTATGGAACGACGGGTGAGGAAATGGATTTTGCGTTGCTGGTAGATGGACTGGCCTCAGAACGTGAACAGGGCATTACCATTGATGTGGCCTATCGTTTTTTCTCTACTGACAAACGAAAGTTCATTGTTGCAGACACTCCAGGCCACGAACAATACACCCGTAACATGGCCACAGGTGCCTCAACAGCAGAATTGGCCATCGTCATGGTTGATGCGCGCAAAGGCCTCCTGACACAAACAAAACGACATAGTTTTATTGTGTCCATGCTGGGCGTTAAACACATTGTCCTGGCCGTCAATAAAATGGATTTACTGGATTATGATCAAACTGTATTTGAACGTATAAAAAATGAATATCAGCAATTTGCCCAATCCATTGAGATTAAATCGATTCAGGCTATCCCTGTATCAGCTCTCAAAGGTGATAATATTGTCACGCCATCATCACACACTCCCTGGTATCATGGTCCAGTTTTAATCCAGTATCTTGAAGATATTAACGTTGAGTCCGAACATCAGAACAAGGCATTCAGGATGCCTGTACAATGGGTTAATCGTCCCCACGCCGACTTCCGCGGTTTTGCTGGTCGTGTATCTTCAGGAGTAATTACTATAGGTGATCCTGTTCTTCTGTTACCTGGTGGAAAAGAAACGGAAATTACCCGAATTGTTACTTATGACGGAGATTTGAAGCGGGCAGAAACCGGTCAATCCATTACTGTTCAGTTAAAAGATGAGATCGACGTTTCGCGCGGAGATGTAATGGCATGTGTCAAAAGCCCCTGCCAAGTGGCCGATCAATTTGAAACCCAACTACTATGGATGTCAGAACATCCCATGATAGCTAGCCGGCAATACATTATAAAAACAGGAGCAACAACAGCATTATGCACGCTTAATAAGCCAAAACATCGAATCGATGTGAACAGTTTGCAGCATTTGGCAGCAAAAGAACTGACACTGAATGAAATCGGTTGCTGCCATATTGCTATTGACCGAGCCATTGCCTATGAGACTTATGATAAAAATCGCGACTTGGGAAGCTTTATTCTCATTGATCGTATGAGTAATGAAACCGTTGCAGCGGGTTTAATCCAGTTTGCTTTGCGCCGTTCTACTAACGTATATGAACAAGATTTACTGGTCAATCAAGAAATGCGCTCAGCTATTAAGGCACAAAAACCACTTGTAGTATGGTTTACAGGTCTATCCGGAGCAGGAAAATCAACCATCGCCAATCTTGTTGAATATCAATTAAACTCCACTGGCAAACATACCATGCTGCTTGACGGAGACAACATTCGACATGGCTTAAACAAGGACTTGGGATTTACAGTAAGTGATCGCGCTGAAAATATACGTCGCATTGCTGAAGTTGCAAAACTCATGAGCGAGTCCGGACTCATCACACTTGTCTCATTTATCTCTCCCTTTGCTGCTGAACGTAAGATGGCAAGAGAATTAATAGGTGATCACCAGTTTCTGGAGGTTTTTGTAGATGCACCATTAAGGATTGTGCAGGAGCGTGATGTTAAAGGTCTTTATCAAAAAGCCAAATCAGGAGAAATAAAAAACTTTACGGGCATTGGAAGCTCCTACGAAGTTCCGGAATCCCCCGATTTGATTCTAAATACCGTTGAACTGAATGCCAACGAGGCCGCAGCTAAACTTTTACAGCTTATTAAGGAGAAGATATAATGTTTTTAACTCAAGCTCTTCTCGA
Organism: Legionella israelensis; assembly: GCF_004571175.1. Lineage (NCBI taxonomy): Bacteria > Pseudomonadati > Pseudomonadota > Gammaproteobacteria > Legionellales > Legionellaceae > Legionella > Legionella israelensis. The sequence continues at coordinate 2,818,628 of NZ_CP038273.1, read as the reverse complement.
TGAAGTGATTAAAATCGCTCAAAAAGCATCCGACACTATACTCAAGTTTTATCATGAAGGGTTTGATCATTCCGTCAAATCCGATGGCAGCCCATTAACCCAGGCCGACATAGCCTCTCATGATATCATTACTCATCTGCTACAGAAACTTACCCCAGACATACCCATTATTTCTGAAGAAAACATGAGTATTCAATTATCATCAGAACAGAAAAAGCAATCCTTCTGGTTGGTTGACCCCTTAGATGGCACAAAAGAATTCATCAACCGTAATGGTGAATTCACTGTAAATATAGCCCTTATTGAACAGAAAAAACCGGTTCTTGGTGTTATTGGAAGTCCTGCACAAAAAACAATATATGCTGGAATACTTCATCAAGGCGCTTTTAAACTTGATGCCAATCAGACAAAAAAATCCGTTTCTGTTCAAACCTATATTGAAGGAGATTTATATGTCGTAGGAAGTCGTTCTCACAATAATGAGAAAGCCATGAAAGATTATCTGGCCAATTATCCAGTCACCCAATATATTCCAACTGGCTCTTCCTTAAAGTTTTGTAAAATTGCAGAAGGAAGTGCTCATATCTACCCTCGATTGGGACGCACAATGGAGTGGGATACGGCTGCAGGACATGCGGTATTGAGCGCCGCTGGTGGACATGTAGAAACACTTGATAGTGCTCCATTAACCTATGGGAAAACAGGTTTTGAAAATCCGCATTTTATTGCTAAATCACAAATGATGTTTAACTAGAAATAAATGGAATTATCTTATAGCTTAGCTGGAGCTTTTACCGGCTTTATCGTCGGTTTGACAGGCGTAGGTGGCGGAGCCTTAATGACACCTATTTTACTGTTATTTTTTGGGGTAGCGCCAGTCACAGCCGTTGCAACCGATCTCTGGTTTGCCACCATTACTAAAATCGCTGCTCTAATCATTCATCACAGGCAACAGCAAGTAGACTGGCAGATTGTGCGTCGACTTTGGTACGGAAGTATACCAGCCGCCATTCTTGTCGTTTTCACTATTATATCCAGTCAATTGGTCACAATAAACTCGCATTGGCTGACATTTATCGTTGGCTTGGTTATCTTAATTACAGCTTTGGGATTAATCCTGAAACCCTGGTTAAAACCCAATGTTTTAAATTATAGAAAAAGCCATTTTCAATCCTGGAGAATATATCAACCGCTACTTACCATACTTTTCGGAGTAGTATTGGGAATTTTGGTTACCTTAACCTCTGTAGGAGCCGGTGCTCTTGGTAGTATTATCCTGCTTTATCTATACCCCGTCCGCCTAACACCACATCAATTGGTAGGCAGCGACATTGCTCACGCTATTCCCCTTGCCCTGATCGCAGGATTTGGATATTTAATAATTGGTAAGGTCAATTACCATCTCCTCTTTTTATTAATTTCCGCATCCGTGCCTTTCGCATTGTTAGGCAGTTTTATTTCTACACGTTTTAGTCATAGCAAATTGCGATTATGTCTGGCGGTGATTTTAAGTCTTTCAGGTTTGAAGTTGGTTATATCTTGATAAGAATGAAACGATAATTGTCATATTATTTATAAAAACCTATATATCAGTTCTAAAAATAAATCTTTGGCTGTAGTATTCATTTTTCCATCACTAGCAACCTTAAGCCATCTGCCATTTTAACTACCGGTTGCCAATTTAAAAGAAGTTGAGTTTTTGCTATATCTACCTGCAATGAGCCACAGAGCCGTTGAGCCATTCCCTTTTTACCTAATACTGTAGTAACCGCTTTTAACAAACCACTGGGAACAGGTAATAAACGAGGAGGCTTACCAAGCTCATAACTCATTTTTTGTAACAGTTCTGTCGTGGATAAATCATCTCCGTCACTGACTAAAAAAATCTGATTTGAAGCATTAGGATGCCCAACACAACAAATAATCAAATCAATCAAATTATCAATATGCACAAAACTACGTTTATTTTTGAGAGCTCCAAACGGTAACGGTATACCGCGCTTTAACCATTGCAGCATTCTCTGAAAGTTTCCTTTTACACCTGGACCATACACCAAAGGTGGGCGGATAATGACCACCTCTAATCCTGTTTCGGCTGATAATTTAAGTAATCCCTGCTCTGCCTCATATTTTGAAATAGCATAGGCATCGGTTGGATTTACCGGGTCATCGGCTTTAAATGCCTTGCTTTCAGTAGTTTCCTCTCCATTCACCTTAATGGAGCTGATAAAAATAAAACGCCTTACACCCTGAGCTATGGCTTGTTTTGCCAATTGTAAAGTACCATCTACATTGACACGACGAAATTCAGCAAGGGGATCGGAGGCTTTTTCATTCATCACATGGACTCGAGCTGCCGTGTGAACAACCACATGACAACCTTCTACAGCAGGAACCCAATTTGTATTGGCAGAAATATCACTGATGAGGCAATGGTCAACGCATGACTCAAAGACCCTGGTCGTATCTTGTCTTGCTGCAATTCGGATGTTGTATTTTTTTGCTATGCAGGCTTTGACCAACCTTTTCCCTATAAATCCTGTCGCACCCGTTATCAATAGTTTTTCATTCATTTTTTGTCTTGATCCTGTTTAACGGTGTTAACTCGCAGTAGCCAAAGATGTTTTCAAAGCATCCTGGAGTTTCAACTTATATTTATTATTTAAATAATTCCTGAATTTAGTTTCGATATAGTAATGTGAGATTGAAGCAATAATGGTCAGGCTAAGAAAACTGACTATTCCTAAGGCATATGGATTTATCATTAAAGGAAATTTATTTACTATAAAATTATATTTTGTAAGAAGCGTCATAAGCACTAAAGCCTGAAAAGAATAAAATGAGTAACTGATTCGGCCTAAATAAACGAGCGTATTTTGTGTTAACAGTTTATATAGAAACCCCGATGAAAGAGAAGCCGCACTAAAAATTAAAAAAGAATAAAGAGGAACCATAATAAAATTATTAGTCACAAAAGAAAATCCAAAAGAAGGACCTAAGGCAAGATAGATAAAGCCGAAGATAAAACAACAAAAACAAATAAAGTTAGCGCGAGGTACTCGAACACCCCTTGCAAAAAGCAGGCCACAAATTAAACCGATGATAAATTCTGAAACCCTGAAAATCGGTATTGAGTAAAACATAATATTGTTTGCATTATTGGTAAATAATATCCATGAGATGCCTGGAATAGAGGCAGAGAGATATAAAACAGGTAAAGCTGTAAACAATTGTTTATTGGTTAATGTTTTTATATGATTTACTAAAAAAGGGAACAAAACATAAAAAAACATTTCAACTGAAATAGACCAGCTTCCGCCGTTCCATATGTTAAAAAGTTGCGGCATCCATGCCTGAATCATCAGGATGTTAGTAAAAATCACAAACAGATACTTTAAAAGCATCAAATTTGATTCATAAGGAGTTAATGAGATGACCAGCCAGGGAATTGTGACGAGTGCTGCTAAAATATAGACAGGATATATGCGTGTCAAACGACTGAATAAATAATTTCTGTAATTAGAAACGCCTTGATGAAATCGGTAACCAAGCACAAAACCTGACAAAATAAAAAACAATCCCATAGAACAGGCCCCTTCCATTAAAAAGCGCCCAATACCTGGAATTGTACTAATATGCCAATATATTTGCAGATGAAATAAAAACACATGCAAGGCGGCAAAAAAACGTAAACTGGTCACTTGATAAATTTCTTTTTGCATTTATTCTCCATAAATGCCATGTTAAAAAAATCTAATAAAAATTAATTAGGGATGGTAGTATCCATGCTAGCTGCCTTGTTTTCAATATTTGCTTTACTAAAAAGGGCTCCATAAAAAGTTGGCTTTGCCGCTTCCACCAAATTTCTGCTTTTCCCGATATTTCTTAAAGTTGATTTTATTGAAATTAACAATCTTTCCTCAATAAAAACAGTAAATAGATAAGCGACATACAAAACCACAGGCGTTGTTACCAGCAATATTATAAAGGAAGAAATAAATAAGGAATATTGATGTTTAATTGAGTTAGAAATCACACAGGCAAAAGAACAAAGTATCGGGAAATGAATCAGATAAACAGCAAAAGATATCCTCCCGAGAAATCTAGATAATCGGGAAGAAAAAAAATCGCCCAAAATGGGAAGATACAAACTGGCGATAAACAACAACATCAAGAAATAATATTTTGAACGATGAGTAAATATTTTATATCCTAATATTACAGTCATATAATAGTACAAAATCAACAAAGCCAGACACAATACACCCCACATTTGCTTTTCTTTTAACACATATCTTTTTGTTGTGTTTGCATATTTTTTTTGCAAGCAAAATACATCACATATAATAACTCCTACTAGAAATAAAAAGTAAAAACTGGCAAATGCTTGCATTGAATAAGTTAACTTAATTAATAAAATGTAAAGCAAAAATCGTAAATTCCATTTTCCAAATAGTGCAAGAAGAGAAAAAATAATCAGAGAAGCGGTAAATTCTAAATAAATGGTCCAGAAAACAGGGCCAAACACAGCATGACTAGCTCCATATTTAAAAGGAAGTTCAAAGAAAGAGTACTTAAACATCTCGTAAACAGTAAAATGTTTTTCATACGCGCCAAAGTAAGCTTGAGAATTAAACATTAAATTAAATGTAATAAGAATATAAGGTAACAAAAGAGCAAAAAAAACCGGAACAACTAATCTGAAGTACCGGTACTGGGCAGCTTCTTGAAGATAGCGATTGTCTTTTTCCATAAAAAATTTATAGCTTAATGAAAAGCCACTCAATATAAAAAATAAAAAAATAGCCGCTTCACCATCAACCAATAATTGCAGGGGCGTTTTTCCAAAAATTTGATCAAAGAAGTTTTTATCGTTAAGATAAAACAGACCACGAAGGTGGAAAAAATAAACGATTAACGCTGCCCACCCGCGCAGGCCATCAATTACATACAGCCTTCCTTCTTTCATCCACCCTGCCTTATTATCAAATATATTAATACCTGTTTGTGTTTAAATTATTGATCTTTTCTTGCTGCCCTGTAATGGCTAAAATTAAACACATCAATAAAAAAACGAATTTTTCCTGGACATTCCGTCGGCATTGGAAGGCTTTACCCGCTAGTCGCAATAAATCTAATCTCCCAAGTCTGGTCCAACTTTTTACAAAAGGATTTTCTCTCATTCCTATTAAACTAGCAATTAAATTTGCCTGGGAAAGCCACCAGCCATTGGTCATTTTTTTAAGTCGATAAGTATAAGCCTTTAAACCGAAGTTAACACCCACTTGATTTTTTCCGTGTTGGCGATACAACATAGAGGGCTCTGCGTCGATATACCATTTATATCCATTGGCACGGGCAAAAGCGTAGCAAAACCAGTCATGCAAACTGACAGACTGCAGCGCATCCCAGTTTTCCAGCATGCATTGTTTGATGGCTTGCATAAGCCTGGAGCTCATGACATAAGTACACCCGGGCCCCGCTGCCTCAAAAATAAAATCCCATTGACTCTGAGGCTGCGCCTTATGAATTAATTTGCGCTTTCCATTCGGCCAAAAGGCTATAACATTACTGGAATAACCGTCATGATCTGATTTTTTCAAGATAGTTACAGCTTTTATAAGTTTATCAACGTGCCAAATATCATCCTGATCAGCAAAAGAAATATAATCAAATCGGCTTAAATCAACATCCCGAATCAAGCGAAAAAAATTTCTTGCAGCTCCTCCAAATTTCATGCCGTGAGGCAGTATAACGATTCTCTCATCTACAGCAGCCAACTTGTCGAGCAAGGCTTCACTACCATCATTGGATATATCGGAACTTGCAAACACTGTGACCTGAACATCCGTTTGATTCAGAATGCTCTTCATCTGTTCTTCAAGATATTGCCTGCCGTTATAAACGGTCAGAAGAACAGCACATTTTGATATGGTTTGCTCAGCTCCCATATAAAATCCTCTTCAATTCAATTGAAAACAGACACGCCTCTTCATCCAATGATACCTTGAGATTTTGCAAAAGAAGCCAGGTTCTTTTTTTTCTCTGCATTGACATATAGAAAAGGCTTCTCCACAAATCGATAAGATAAATAGGCAGCTATGAATGTAAAGAGGAATGCAAGAAGCATACTTATCCAGAATTGATGAGTCACACGATTGATCACTATCTGCTGTATAGGGAATGCATAAATATAAATACCATAGGAAATATCAAACTTTCCATTGATTAGTTTGTCCCGAAAAGAAACGCCAATAACAATGGTTAAAACAGCCAGGCTCATGGTGCCGAGTACCGACATTTCAGGACGGCCCTGAAAAATAATAAGAAAAACAACTGAGATAACAGCAAGATGCCACCGCAATCGAAACCAGTGCTTCTTCGTCATGGACATTAAAGAGCCGGTTGTAAATGCAACACCAAAAATAGCCAGGAAACTGATGGGAACAGCATAAAAAGAAAAATCAGCCATTTTGTGAGAAAAAATAAGCGTAGTAGTCACTGCAGAAGCCATAAATAACATAAACACAGGCTTCCATGTGTTAGAATAACAAAGTGCAATACCTAAAATAATATAACTAAGAAATTCAACGGGTAAGGTCCACAAACTGCCATTGATGGCATCTTTAAAAATGAAATCAGAAAAAACGCCAGGAATAGGTCTTCCGATGAACGCAGAAAATAACACCCCTGTTTTAAGCGTTGAAAGATCGGTTATGTATTTGAAAAAGGGTTCGGGAGTAAAAATACTTCCTATCACATAACACATTATAAACGAACATACAATTAAACCAGGAAAAATTCTGCGACAACGTTTTTCCATGTACGTTAAAAAATCCCCTGAATTGGTAAAACTAGCCGGCATAAAATAACCGGAAATGGCAAAAAAAATAGCCACTGCCACAAAGCCGTAACTATCCCAATGAGGAAAAGTAGGCTCAGGAAAACCTGATAAGGCATAATGATGACTGTAAAGAACCAGACACGCGGCAAAATGTCGAATTAAATCAAAAGCATTTTCTCTATTTTTCATCTGTATTTCTCAGAATTATTAATATTTTGGCCGTTAGGATAGTCTTAAACGCCCATCAAAAATACGTTCATGAGTTCTGGAATGTCCAAGGGAATCTTTTATAAAGGCTGAAAAAAACCATAAAAACATCATCAAAACTACAAACATAAGGTTTAAAAAAATAAAAAATTGAGGTGCAAAGCCCATGAATAATACACTATAAGAAATTTTTATAAAAATTAAAAAAGTAAAAATATTAGGATATTTTTTAAATAACAACGAGGCCACATTGAAACTGAGGACTAAAAAAATAATAGCCAAAATAACCAATGGGAGCCCTCCATATAAAAGAAAGGGATAAAATTCAGTACCCACGTTAAACCTTGGAACCAGGATGGGAGAAAAAGGATAAGCTTCAAAATTATCCCGACTAAAAGGTGAAAATTGACTTAATAAAAAGTCAGGATTTATAAAATTCTCAGCGACTACAGTTGAAAAATTAAGTATCGGTGTGGCTATATAAATCACCACCTGTTGTAAAAGATAAGGGAGATGCAAAAAGGTCTCTGACAAAGGATAGTAACCCTCGGCCAAAAAAGTACCAGATGAATCAACCATAAAAGCATTTCCACTTCTAAATTTTCCTATTATGGAAAATATCAATACAGCAGCAACGGGCAAAAAATAAAAACATATTTTGCTTATTTTTTTTAGTTTTTTGGACTGAATGGAATTATAGGTAAAAACGAGACAAAGAAATAAGGAATAGCCTGAAATAAAAAAGCGATTCCTATCCACAATAATAATTGGGAACAAAATGGCATAAAGAATAAACGCTATTTTTATAACAGGACGATGAATATAAAGGAATGCCACAGGAACGAGAACCCAGCAAAGAATAGTAACGTGACGTATATATCGCCCCACCCCCTGCACATCTGAATAACTTATCGGGTCAAACCATTTAAAACCATTCACATATATATCTAAAGGAGCAAAAAGAATAATAAAAAAACAAAATGGCAAAATAATAAAGTTGTATTGCGGTCGATTTTTAATGCCCTGATAATATTGATTCAAATTCATTCGCAAAGGAAAGACCAGCATGCTAAATAATACCGGTAAAGTAACGCAGGTCAATAAACTGAAAATGCCAAAATAAAATTCCTCAGGAACATTAAAAAAAATGAATAATAAAGCCGTTGCCATATATAAAGGTAGAAAAAAATAAAATGCCATTGAATTAAGACAATAATTCATTTCATGAACCATCCTTTAGATTAAAAAACAGGCTTAAAACCATACTCCACACACATCGAATATATTTTTTTTCTAAATAATATATTTTCGCTGTTGTTTTATACTTAACAGGAAGCAAATAATGTTTTAATGCATCGTGCTCAAGATGTTTGTTGATTATGGTCAAAAATGATTTGATATTTTCTATTCTTTGTTTTGGATCTTTAGTTTTTGATGTATTGCTCGTATGTATTCTGTATAAACACGCAGTGATATTTACATAAAAAACCGAATTTGGAAAATAGAGTAAAGATAAAAAAAGATCATAATCATCAATACGTGCGCTTTCATCGTACCGGATATGCTGATAATGATTTTTTTTAATAAGATGGGAAGGCCCGGCCACACACCAATTCTGTATCAATTCCTTAACCAGTTGTTCAGGTTTTTGCAAACGTTCTCTTTTCCCACCATGATAAGCAATAGAACTTTCATGAAGAATATTGCTGTTTTCATCAATGACTATAGCATCACCAAGAACACAGGATAATTCCGGATATTCTTTAAATTGCTGGTAAAGCATTTTAGTACTGCCCGGAACAATGACATCATCTGAAGCACAAAGACGAAGATACTCTCCTTCTGCCATATCAATTAAGTTGTTTAAAACCGCGGTAATCCCTTTATTCTCCTGAGTTTTATACACTATTTTAAATTTGTTTTTATTCTCTTCAGCCCATGATTCTATAATGGAGACAGAGTTATCCGTTGAACCATCATCCAGCAAGATTACTTCTGCACTAAGATCCATCTGCTCAATATCGGAACGTATATTATCCAAAAATTCAGGCAAATATCTGGCATGATTATAGCTTGGTATTAAATAACTTATGATTGCACACATACGGTAGCGCTATCCTTTATATTTCTGAACACAAGTAAATACATCACAAACCAGTAGAGTAAATAATTAATGGCATAGGCCCATGAAATGCCTTGCAGTCCCCACCAGTTTGTCATTAATACCACAATACAATAAAAATTGGCTGAAAAAATGATTTCTGTAAGAATAAAATGTTTCGTCATGGCTTTCCCTAACATAAGATAAGCCATTATCCAGCTTCCTATTTTCAAGACATCACCAATCACTTGTCCTAAAAAAAGCTGTCTCACCGGATAAAATTCACTGGTAAAAAGTAATTGAATGATAACATCTCTCAAAACATACATTAAAAAAGCACAAAAAAAAGCAGCTGGCAAAATGGTTTTATACCCTTGGATAATTTCTTTTTTTAATTCTGCAGAGTCTTTTATTTCGGATAATCGCGGCAAATAATAAACGCTAAGCGTGGTAGTCACCAACATAAGGTAAGCTGCGCTTAGTCGCCACATCGCTTCCCAGTAACCTGCTGCCTCCCAGCCTAAAGTCGCTCCAAGATGCTTTCGTATAAAAATATGACTGATGGGTACACAGGCTGCAGTAGAGAGGGCCATCAGTGTGTATTTAGCAAGGTTTTTTGCCACTCTCTTGTCAAAAGAGCCCAGCAAATAGGAAAATTTAAACCAATGCGCACGATAGCAAAGCAACAAAGTAACAAAAAAAGTGACAGACTGAAAAATAGCCAATGCAACCAGAGCCCCAAACAGCCCAAAATTTATGGCCAATACAGCTGTAATCGCCAGGGCAAACAAACTTCCAGAGATGTTAGCGGTAACATAGCGCTCAATTTCTTTTTTTCCGTTAAGGATGGCCAACAAAAGAGCATTAAAGACAAAAAAGATTAAGCTGGCAGCAAACCAAAGAAAAACACCGGAATAGCCTTCACTTTTTAAAAACCATACCGCCATTGGCTTACTGAATATTGCAATAAGGATGGATGTAATGAGTGAACCAATAAAAACAATGGTGCCTGCCGTTTTCCAGACGGTACGCTGTTTTTGTTCATCATCATAATATTCCGCTGTGTATTTAGTCACACCAGTATTGATGGCGCCGCTTGCAAAGGTTGTAATCATTGTCATCGCATTCTGAAATTGACCTAAGGCCGCATAACCTACCGGCCCAACATAAACCGCAAGCAGCTTATTAATACCCAGCAAAGTCAGAATCCTGACCAGTACAGCAATTCCATTAAGTAGGCTGGTTCGAATTAATGTCATAAATTAACCTGATCGGGATTAAAAGCATTGCAGGCATCAATCACTTTTTGTACATCTTCCGCAGGCATGGCTGAACTTATCGGTAAACTTAAAACTTCCTTATGAATTCGCTCGGTAACAGGGTAGGAAAATTCATTGAACTCTTGATAGGCCTGTTGCTTATGTGGAGGGATAGGATAATGAATAAGTGTTTGAATTCCAGCCGCACTTAAATGGCGTTGCAGCAATTCACGTTTTGTGCAGCGCACCACAAACAAATGCCAGACATGCTGTTCATGCGCAGGTGTAGAAGGTAATGTCAAAACAGGATTGTTTATCCCTTCCATATACATTCTCGCCAGCCTTTGCCGTCTCTCGGTTTGTGCATTCAGGTATTTAAGTTTAACTGTCAGCATGGCTGCCTGAAGCTCATCCAGCCTGCTGTTGACTCCTTGATAAAGGTTTTTATATTTTTCATGAGAACCGTAATTACCTAGAGCCTGTATGACTTTTGCCAGCTCTATATCGTTGGTAGTAATAGCTCCTGCATCGCCCAGAGCACCAAGATTTTTACCGGGATAAAAGCTGAATGCTGCTGCGTCACCCCAGTTTCCTGCCTTACGCCCCTTGGAACTTGCACCATGTGCCTGCGCTGCATCTTCTAAAACCAATAAACGATGTTTTTTGGCAAAGGAAATTATATTCTGCATTTCACACAGGCGACCATAAAGATGCACGGGTAAAATCACACGCGTTTTTGCCGTCACGGCTGCCTTAATATTTTCCAGTGTAATATTATAGGAATGTTCATCAGGTTCCACGAAAACAGGAGTGAGACGATTTTCTGTGATGGCTAAAACACTGGCAATATAGGTGTTGGCTGGAACAATAACCTCATCCCCCTCCTTAATTTTGCCAAGCTCTTTCCATGCTCTTAAGGTCAGAGTCAAGGCATCAAGACCATTGGCCACACCAACACAATATTTTGTACCGCAGTATGCTGCAAACCGTTCTTCAAATTGTCTGAGTTCACTGCCGGCAATATACCAGCCTGAATCAATAACCCGCGCACAGGCTTGCTTTAGCTCTTCAGCAGATTCCTGGTTAATGTCTTTTAAATCAAGAAAACTTATCATTTAAATTCACCTCGTAAGCATCAAGGACCAGGCCACGAGCACCAAAACTTTCTTTTTGAGCAATGAGCCCCTCATTTAAAACTTTTCCCTGTTCTTCAGTTGAAATACCAAAGCTGAAATATTTAAATCCATTCTGTTTACTTTCTTCAATACTGTTTTCAACCAGAAAATCCAAAGCCCCCAGTTCTTTACCCTCTTCATTGGTTGCAAGATATTGGGTGTGAACCGTAGAATTAAATTTAAACAATAAGGTGGCAGCCAGTAAAGTATTATTCTTTTCTATAATTTTTAATTGAATATTTGCAGGAAAGAGCTGAGATAATTTTTCCAACTCCTCCATTGAATGGACAGGAGCTGTTCCATGCCGAGACAGCACTGTGCAGAGTAAATCATGAAAATTAGCCCAGTCTTGAGAAGACGTTACATTAAGACCTGATTTTTTAGCCCTTGCAATTAGCCATTTTCGTCCTTTAGAAAGTTTCATGCGATTGTCCAGATATATCACGCTGGATAAATCGCGACGAAAGATTCTCGCCCCCAAACGATTGACAAGAAAATACAAATCTTCCTGTGCACCTTGTGTATAAAATAAATAAGGGATCGCCTTATACAGGATTTTATGATAACCGTTGTCCCAGGCATGTTTGGCAAGAGAATAAACAACTTCACCAACAACATCAGATCGTAATTTATCCGATAACAGTAAGCCACCATATGTCAGGCCACCATGCGAAATTAAGATTTCATCATGTTTTGAGGCAGGAAAAACCGCTATTAGGCGATCTTGCTGATAAAACATTAAAGAAGCATCAATAAAACGATCGGAATGGTATTCAACGAATTCCCGTTTAAAAAAAAATAAAGGCGTTTTACAAGTTTCTATAAAGCCATTCCAGTTATCTTTATGATCAGCTTGATAAGGTTGGCAAATTACCATTCCAGAAGCTCCGCTAAACCAAAGCCATCCACTCCCATGTTATTTCCGTTATAAAAACAATATGTTTTATTCTCTACCGTCACTAATCTTGGATAACATAAATGAATGGAATCAAAGCCCTCTTTCGATAAACTCAATCCTAACTCATTGTCCGTTCTTTCCCAGTTTATTCCATTATTCGATACGGCAAGACCCGGGAAATAATCCTTACCACTGGTTGTGCCTTTTGTATAAAACATATAATACTGTCCATTTCGCTTATAGACGGAAGGACGGCCAATTCTATACTCATCCCCTTCTACGTCGATACAAAGTGAGTTTTTTTGTAGAAAGGAAACACCGTCGCCAGATTCAGTATACCAGATGTTATAGCGAGGATATGGCGTGTTATTAATAAAGCACCAGTCGTCCCCTGCTGCATACCAAATTTTCCATACACCATTTTCAAAAAGCACGGAATGAACAGCACGGATGGTTGTGGCGCCATGAGCACGATCCAAAACAGGGGCCTCTGAAATCCGCTCAAAATTTTCGCCATTATCCTTACTGTCGGCCACACCGGTAAAAGCTAAAAATTTGGCCTTTTTAACTTGCTGAAAACCCACATAATACATTCGATAATGATCCCTATAAGGAATGATATCACCTAAAATGACACCATTATCATCAAAACAACCCGCTCTTCCAATATCCAAAACAGGTTGCTCAGATACTTTTTTTATTCTGAAAGGATCAGCTGCATCCAGATCCACGTATCCAATGCGACTAGTACCTTCTTTATCTCGAAAGCCAGCATATACTCGAATCGTTTCCGAATTGAGCAATATGGGTGTGGGTGTCAGAGCTGAAGAGACGCACCAATCGCCCTGCGTCTCTTGTTTGTGCTGAAAAACAAGCCCGTGCTTTTTCCACTTCATGCCTAGTGCCTTAAAGATTCACGCTGAAAGAACTTATTTTCGGCATTTCCTTGGCAGGAGCTCCATAATAAATCTTTTCTGGCGCTTGTAAGCTTTTAGAAACAAGGGATCCTGAGGCAATGACACAATCACGTGGGATGATGATCTTATCATTCAAAGTTGAGTTCACACCAAGAAAACAAGATTCACCAATATGACAATAACCGGAAACGACAACGTGAGATGATAAAAAGCAATTATCTTCAATTATAGCTCGGTGTCCAATATGATTGCCGCTCCATAAGATAACGTTATTACCGATTTTGACGAAAGGCTGAATCGTATTATCTTCAAAAATAAAACAGTTTTCCCCAATTTCCGCATTTCTCCATACGAAAGCATGTGAGCTGATGTACGTAGCACAGCGATAGCCTTTTGCTTTTACCTCTTTGTAAAGGCGGGTACGCAAGCGGTTTAGCTGAGAGGCAGGAACAGCGACAAAAGCTTCATACGTTTTCGGTGAAAAATGCTCAGTAATCTCCTCAAAAGGAACCACAGGCTTATCATAAAGTGTGGTTTCACTCAAATAGCCCTTTTCAACCGAAAAACCAACCACCTCATAGTCAGAGTCATAAGTAAAATATTCATAAGCAATTCTTGCAAGTTCGCCAGCACCAATCAGTACCAGCTTTTTATCTTTACTCATTCATTGCCTCCTTAAGAAATTCATTATAATCACGAATATAATCAGATTCGCTATAAGGCTCATTGGCTAATACGACCAAAACACAATCTTCGCTGAAATCATGCATTTCCCGCCAGACCATATTACTGATTAATAATCCTTTTGCCGGCGAATCCAGCCAGACGTCTTCTCTTTTTTTACCATCATCAAGGACCATACGACATTTACCAGAAACACAAACGGCAAGTTGTTGTAATTTGCGATGCGCATGAAACCCTCGACTTACCCCTGATTTAGTATCAAAAATATAGTAAACACGCTGTAAACTAAAAGGAAGGTTACTGTTTTTTTCCAAGGCTATCAAACTGCCCCGAACATCACCGATTATTTTTAAATCCACAAGTTTTGAGGCAGATGGCTTTTTAAAAGAAAAAATTTTAGTCTGTTCACTTAGAAAAGGAGCAATCTGATCTTTTTCATTAAGCACAGGGGCACTGGAGACCGGCCAATGAATATTTAAATCCGGATCATTCCATCGAATAGCTTCCTCACATTTCTTACTGTAAATGTCAGTTGTTTTATAGAGAAAATGGGTATCGTCTTCTAAGGTGAGAAAACCATGAGCGAAACCTTCAGGAATCCAGAGCATACGCTTATTTTCACTCGTTAGCTCAACTCCCACCCACTGACCAAACGTAGGCGAACCCTTCCTGATGTCAACAGCCACATCATAAGCGGCTCCTTTAGTTACACGTACAAGCTTGCCTTGAGCATGAGGGGGAAGCTGATAATGTAATCCACGAAGAACGTTTTTTTGAGAGCAAGAGTGATTATCTTGCACAAAAGACGGAGGAATTGGTAAACCTAAGTCCTTTAGTCCCTGATGAAAGCGAGGCTCGTTAAAACTTTCCATAAACCAGCCACGGTCATCTTCAAAGACTACAGGTTCAAGAATGACTACGTCTGGAATGTCAGTTTGGATAAATCTCATCCCGCCACCTCATTTAAGTGCCTGAACAAATATTGCCCGTAGCTTGTTTTATTAAAACGCATGGCTTGCTGATGCAGCATGTCAGCGTCAATCCAACCTGAATGAAATGCAATTTCTTCCAAACAGGCAATTTTTAACCCCTGACGTTGCTCAATGGTATGTACAAAATGACTTGCCTCTAATAAAGCATCGTGTGTTCCAGTATCGAGCCAGGCAAATCCTCTTCCCAGTAATTCAACATTAAGGCTTTTGTCTTCAAGGTAAAAGCAATTAATATCCGTTATTTCAAGCTCGCCTCTTGCAGACGGGCGTATGTTTTTGGCTATTTCTGTGACACGATGATCATAAAAATACAACCCTGTCACCGCATAACTGGATTTAGGTTTTGCAGGTTTTTCTTCAATACTGATAGCACGACCTTGTTCATCAAATTCCACCACGCCAAAACGCTCCGGGTCAGAAACATGATAACCAAAAATGGTAGCGCCCTCTTCTCTTGCTGAAGCAGCCTTTAAATTCACGGAAAAACTTTGACCGTAAAAAATATTATCTCCCAAAATCAGGCAGCTGTTATCACCATTAATGAATTCTTCACCGATAATAAAGGCTTGGGCTAAACCTCCCGGGGAAGGTTGAGGAGCATAGCTTAGCTCTATGCCAAACTGATGTCCATCGCCCAGCAAAGCATGATATTTTGGTAAATCTTCAGGAGTGGAAATGATAAGTATTTCTCTGATACCTGCCAACATTAAGACCGATAGCGGATAATAGACCATTGGTTTATCGTAGACAGGTAACATCTGTTTGGATACTCCCAAAGTAATGGGATGCAGACGCGTTCCCGTGCCCCCAGCTAATATGATGCCTTTACGTTTCTTCATAATGCAGATCCTAAAATTTTTCCAAGCGTTCTAACAACTCCTGTTTTCCATTCAGGTAAGTCAACTGAAAAGCGGCTTGTCAGTTTTGTCGTATCCAATCGGGAATTAAGAGGGCGTTGTGCAGGAGTTGGATATTCCTCTGAAGTAATGGGATAAATATCCTGTATTAGATAATCCTTCCTGATTTTTTTAGCTTCGTTGATTAAAAATCTGGCATAATCATACCAGGAAGTTTCACCAGAAGGAGCAAGATGATAAAGACCTCCAAGCTCAGGGTTTTGCCATACAGTTTTAATTGCATTTACACTGACATTGGCCAATAATTCAACATCTGTGGGAACGCCAATCTGATCAGAGACGATATTAAGAGAAGACTTTTCGCGAGCAAGGCGCAAAATAGTCTTGATAAAATTGCTGCCATGCGCCCCGTAAACCCAGCTTGTTCTAAAAATCAAATGATTGCATTCTGAATTTATAATGGCTTTCTCGCCATCCAGCTTGCTTTTCCCATAAACGTTAAGTGGCCTGGTGATATCTGACTCCTTCCAGGGAGATGTTCCACTTCCATCAAAAACATAATCTGTTGAATAGTGGATAAACCAAGCACCTGTTGAAGCACAGGCCTGTGCCATCACTTCCGGTGCTTTCGCATTAACAAGATATGCCAGTTCGGTTTCTTTTTCTGCATTATCAACCTGGGTATATGCGGCGGCATTTACAATTATGTCCGGTGTCAGTGTTAGAATGGTCTGGTGCAGGGCTTTTAAATTGGTAAGATCGCCGCAAATATCACTGTTTCTGTCCAATGCAATCAGTTCGCCTAAGGGCTTAAGAGAATATTGCAGTTCCCGACCTAGTTGGCCATTTTTTCCTAAAAGTAAAATTTTCATAACTCAAGAAAAACAAAGATGGTTTGATTTAGCAGAATACCTTAGATAACTGCCATCTTTTACGCGATTGACCCAGACAGGGTTTTGAAGATACCATTCAATGGTTTTCCGTAAGCCGCTGGCAAAAGTCTCTTTAGGAGCCCAACCCAAATCATTTTGGATTTTACTGGCATCGATAGCATATCGCTGATCATGTCCTGGCCTGTCGCTCACAAACGTGATTAGATCGCTGTATTTCTTTGTACCCGCGGGCTTACATGCTGCCAAATCTTCCAATAAAGTACAGATGTTGTGAACCACATCGATGTTGGTCTTCTCATTATGACCACCGATATTATATGTCTCACCAATTACACCTTTATTCAGTACCAGATAAAGCGCTTCTACATGATCATCCACATAGAGCCAGTCACGTATTTGTTGGCCATTTCCATAGACAGGCAATGGTTTTCCATCCAGCGCATTTAAAATCATTAAAGGGATTAATTTTTCAGGAAATTGACATGGGCCGTAATTATTTGAACAATTCGTGATTAAAACAGGCAAGCCATAGGTGCGATACCAGGCTCTTACCAAATGATCAGAGCTGGCTTTACTTGCCGAATAAGGTGAGCTTGGATCATAAGCTGTGGTTTCTTTAAAGAGAGCAGAGGAATCTTCAAGATCTCCAAACACTTCGTCTGTAGAAATATGATGAAAGCGAAAAGTTTGTTTACGTTTTTCAGGCAACCCCTGCCAATAAACTCGCGCTGCTTCCAACAAAACATGCGTACCTAATACATTGGTTTTTATAAATGAAAGCGAATGCTCTATGGAACGGTCAACATGACTCTCTGCTGCTAAATGCATCACTGCATCTGGCTGATGGTGCTTAAAAATACGCTGCATTTCTTCAAAAGAACATATATCGACCTTTTCAAAAAAATACCGCTCACTTTCCATCACGCTTTCAAGTGATAGCAGATTTCCTGCATAGGTTAATTTATCGACATTGATGACTGTATCCAAAGTCCGATGAATAATATGGCGAATTAAGGCAGAGCCAATAAACCCTGCTCCGCCTGTCACTAAAATTTTCATAAATCAACTGGACCTATATTGGTTTCTATGGAGAAAAAAGTTACGAATCAGGGCAAACAAAACACCCAGCATTAAACCTACTGCAAGTGATAATATCAAAACCAATTTTTTTCTAGGGGATATACGTACAGCAGGTAAATCTTCTCCGTCGAGACGAAACATCTGAATCAATTGAGGATTAACTTTTAAATTACTGTAAAACTCCAATTTATTTTGCAGCTTGCGTAATCCTGGTATAAAGGGATCATCAGATGTCCTTTTACTCAACTGATTTATTTCAGCTTCCAAAGCTTTACTGCCTCGATGATAGAGTATGTTCTCTTCAACCAATAAATTGGGTTGTTCTGAACTTGCAATGACAATACTACCGGAATTAACAGGATATTCTTTTATGCCAATTTCATTGGCAATAGCCAATGCTTCTTTTAATTGCGTGAGCCGGTCCGATCTTGCGTCATGGGCAATCCTTCGAGCCAGCCCTATTTTATGATCGATGTCATTAACTAGCTTTTTAGTCTGTCGATTCGCTGTATTTACTAATTCGTTCAAAGCTTTTTCTTTGACGAAATTTACATATTTTCTCAGGAATTTTTCTACATATTCAGGCTGAGAACCTTTGATAGCCACCATGTAACTTGATGGAGTATTTTGATCAGGTTGCGGGAGCTTTTTAATGGTAAGTTGATTTTCAAATTGATGAAAGGAAAGTTCCGCTGAATTATGTTTGGACGCCACCTTTGCTTCAGGCAGATAAACAGATTTATAAAACTTGGTTTTTGTGGATTCTGCTGATAAAGCACGAATAAAGATAGCGTAGACGTCCTTTGTTTTAAAAGTTTTTAAAGCTGCTTTTTTTTCGTCTAAACGTCCTTTATTAATTTCAGAGATATTGAACAAAGCAGGGGGCAAAGTATAGATTTTTGCTTCATAGAGCGGTTTTGCCTGCCAAAGATAAACAAGACCAGCAGTTAAACAAAAGAAAACAAAACCCAGAATCAACCATTTTTGTTGCCAAAATACATACAGTAATTCCATCAGGTTAACATCTTCGGAATAATGATTGTTTTTCATTTGCTGCGTTTCCACTAATGCTCCTTCATAAAGAATCAATACATGATGAGAGTATGGCTTTGTATAGTTTTATTCGTTTGAAAAAATTCAATTCCTGGAAATGATTGAGTAAAGCTCTAAACCCTGTTTCATTTTGACCTGGAATCATGTATGCGACTGCCAGTTCATATAATCGCAAAAGATACTACCATTTATAAAATAAAAAGTCTTGCCTCTTTATTAAAATTTTGACCGATTCTTTTGTTCAATTAGAAACGTATTTTGTTTATAAAACATTATTCGCAAAGCACCCTCAAAAAACGTTATACTATCCTCATCGTTTATTTGAGGAATTTCTGCATGACCTTAAAGGGCATGTACAACAGTATCGCTAAAAATTATGAAACAGCCAATCGCTTTGGTTCTATCAGCGAAAGCCATAAAGTTGCGATCGAACAAATTCAAAAATATCTTCCTGAACTACATCCGCATTATAAAGTACTGGATTTGGGTGTCGGAGACGGTACTTTCTTAAAACAGCTTTATGACGTTTTGCCGAAAGCTGAGATGACAGGAATTGATTTGTCATCGAACATGCTGAGGCTTGCCCGCCAAAAACTGCCACTGACCACCATAGAAGCCAGTGCGACCGAAGCGGATCATTATTTGCCTCCACACAGTCAGGATCTGGTGCTGGCACATTTCATCAATGCCTATATTCCTATAAATACCTTATTTAATCAGGCCAAAATATTAACGCGAGCGAATGGTTATTATTCCATGATCACAACCACTTATGAGTCATTTCCCGTAGCTCAGCAACAACTGGCTGAATTTATTGCGGAGGATACCCTTACCAGTAGTGTGGTTGGACATTATTACAAAGCCATAATAAAAAACACTACGGTAGCTGCTGGTTTAGATGAACTCCTATATACTTTTAAGAAACATCAGTTTAATGTGGTAGCCCATAAACGGTTGGAGATTCCTATCACACTATATAACATTGAAGAGCTGGCAAATTTCGGCATAGAAGGAACCTGGTTTTTAAATAGCTTAACCATACGCATGCTTCCTAAGAATTTTTTGTTGCAACGATTGAAAAGATTATTTGGTCGGATCTTTACTTTCCCATACCATGATAAGCATATTATTGATGTGGTTCTCGCCAGAAAATAGTGGAGCGCTACCGACTTCAGCCACTTTTTCTAAAATCGAATCCCCCTACTTGATAGCGAGGTCTAACAGGACTTCGGGTAGATACCGCAGTTGATGCCGCGGTAATTCATGGAGTTGTATTTTTCCAAGCCATTTTTTTTACATCGCATCCCCGCTACTTGATAGCGGGGTCTATACAGAGCTTCGTATAGATACCGCGGTCAATGCCGCGGTAATTCGTGGGGTTATATTTTTACAAAGCCATTTTTTTACATCGCATCCCCGCTACTTGATAGCGGGGTCTAAACAGTGCTTCGTATAGATACGCGGTCGATGCCGCGGTAATTCGGGGTTATATTTTTCCAAAGCCATTTTTTTACATCGCATCCCCGCTACTTGATAGCGGGGTCTAAACAGTGCTTCAGATATCTGACAAACCTAAATTATTTCGCTTAAACACTCGGTCAGCTCGATAACTGGAGCGCACCAGAGGTCCTGAAGCCACTTCGAAAAAACCTTTCTGTAAACCAATTTGACGAAGGCTTGTGAAAGTCTCTGGAGTTACATAACGGGCCACTGGAAGGTGGTTTTTAGTGGGTTGCAGGTACTGGCCAAGCGTTAAAATATCAATCTGACGCTCACGTAAATCATCCATGGTTTTAATGATCTCCTCATCCGTCTCCCCTAATCCAAGCATTAAACTGGTTTTGGTTAATACATCGGGTCGGTATTGCTTAGCGTAAGCAAGGACATCTAAGGTCTGCCAATAGCCGGCACGATTATCACGCACAGGATGAGTCAAACGCTCGACAGTCTCAACATTTTGAGCAAACACATCAACACCGCTGTCTAACAATAGTGCAACCGACTCCGTTTCTCCTTGAAAATCAGGGGTCAAAGCTTCTACTTTTGTTTCAGGGCAACGTTTTTTTATGGCCCGTATGGTATCAGCGTAATGCTTGGCTCCACCATCCGGCAAATCATCACGATTTACAGAAGTCAATACCACATAATCCAGACTCATCAGTTCTACAGTGATCGCCGTATTTTTTGGCTCATCACTGTCCAGCCAGCCATGTGGGTTACCTGTGTCTACAGCACAAAATCGACAAGCACGAGTACACACAGCTCCCATCAGCATAATCGTTGCCGTACCATGTGACCAGCATTCGGCAATATTAGGACATTTAGCTTCTTCACACACTGTAGCCAAACGATATTTATCCACCTGATGTTTGACTTTGGCGTAATCCGGTGAAGTGTAATTGACCACACGCAACCATTTCGGCTTTGGCAAACGTTGTGAGGAGGAGACTGTCGATTTAACGCCATCTTTGATGGCAGTCACCCCATAAGAGGTTTTATATTTATGGCCACTTTCCACAACAATGGGAATATCCGTTAATTTACTCATCATTGACTACCTTACAAAAATGCCCACATAATCCCAAATCACTTGCTCAAGATCAAGCGCATCCGACTTATTTCATTTCTTCTGACGCTTTCTGGCCATTTCAATTAAAATTTTGGCATGAGAACCGTCACAAAATGGAGGAGCTTTTGTCTGCTTACAAGCACAGAAATAAACCGTTTCATTCATTATGGCTTTATATTCCACTGCCCTTTCACAATCTTTTTTATCACAAAAAGGCTGATGACGAGTTTTGCCACAACCACACCATTTATATATTTTTCCTTCTTCAACATCAACTGCAATAGGAAATATCGGTTCGTCATTCATAAGAAGTTATTTTCTCCATTATTTTTAATGACACACTCGCATCTGTTCGGCCATGAATCAGTCCTTATCTGGTTCTATATTTTTGCCGGATTGCAAACCATCCGATAAAAGTCAACAATACAATCAACAGAACTGACCACATCAATTCCGACAGAAAAAGTGGATAGGCGATAAGGATCAAACCTATCGCAAACAAATAGAGTTGCCCGATAAATGTCAGATAAGGTTGATAAAAACGTCCACGCTGCCCCGAGAAAAAATATAAACCCGCTAACCATAAGGCAATTAAAGGAACCAAATATATCAGTTGATAAGACAATTGATAAAAAGCGGCTAGACTTGGCTGGACTTTTTCGACGTCAAGCCATTGTTGAAAAAATAAGGAAAAATTCAGTCGACTGCAAGTTTGTTGATAAGCAAAGACAGCAATGGCGGATAGAAAAGCAAGAAAGTATCCTGTAATGGTCAATTGTATTTTTCTTAAAGACAACACGCTAAATATTACTAATCCCGCCCCTAGCAGGATGACTAACCATCTTATCCAAATTAATAATTGGTAGTAAGCTTCGATCTTTGCCTGCTGAAGATAATGTGCGATACCAAAAGCCACGATCATCAGCAAACCCACAATGATTTTTTCTCTTCGTGCGGGATAAACAAATAAAAAACCCAAAAATAAAATAAAAGCAAAAACAGAACATGGATTAAAGGCATCAAAAAAGGCAGTGCTTGTAATGATTGAAAATGCCGAATACTCAGCCGCTGTCTTGCTCAATTGAAAAGGGCTGAGCGACCAGCGATTTAATACTTCTTTCGTAAGCGAGGTTAAATGGCCTTCTTTCTTTATTTGTTGATGGCAATAAGAAAGCCCTTTCAGCAGTTGCTCGCCTGTAGTTTGAGCTGTGTCAAAACCGACCCATCTTGAATGACAAAACAGTATTGACGGAACACGAAAATCACTGGCATGAAACTCACGTAATTTCTGATTAAATAAGGCCAATGCACTTTTATCCTTATTGATGACATAACGATTAACTATTAACCAATCAACATTTTTTTCAAGCTGTTTTAAAAACGCATCGGCCTTATGACAATGAGGACAGGTAGAGGTCATGAAAAAATCCACCTTAAGTTTAACCTGATCATTATCGGTTTTGACATACCATTCCGTTACAGTGGCAGCATAAAGATTAAATGTCATAAGGAGTAATAAACATTTCAAAGCCGTTCGCATAGCCAGTCCTAAAATGAAATCATAAAATTAACATGATGTGTGACTTTTTCTTAAACTGCAATGATCCGATATCCATTTCAAAGTGTAGATTAAGTCTGGAAACAGGATCGCAAAGTTGAATATTGCACACACTTAACTATAACATTAGTTTTTAATTCCTGTTATGCAGCAAAGTATTTTTTAGCAGATTTGGACTGAGTTAATGATTGATATAGTTTTCCAGTTGCTCAATAACACGAGCCTTATCTTCTAAAAGATAAAATAATAAATCTCCGATGGATATAATCGAGACAATTTCCTCATTCTCTTTAATCAATATATGACGCCTTTTGGTTTGCGTCATCACTTGCATGGCTTTTTCAACAGTATCATGAAAACTCAGAATTGTAACATCAGCAAAGGCAATATCACCTGCAGTAGTTTTATTGGGGTCAAGCCCTTTACTTAAGCATTTACGGACCAAATCCCGCTCACTGACAAGACCGATTAAATTATATTCATCGGTAACCAGCAATGAACCGATATCATTTTCAATCATTAGTTCACAGCACTGAGAAATACTGACATCGGGATAGACAAAAACCAATTTTCGTCTGGGCTCAGGTAAAACGTTGGATAAAAGACTAGCCATCCTACTCTCCTTGAGAAACGCTATGAAATCGATGTTCTGTTTTAAAATATAGCATACGGAAAAGAGTTTTAAGTGTTGACTAGTCTACCGAGATGGTTCGATTGGAAAGCATCCACACTTTTTTTAAGTTAAATGCATTAGATTTGGAGAGATTCTATTATAAAAAGCTTCGCTTTTTTACAGGATAACGTTCGTTAAGCGCCCCTAAAGGGGCGAACAGATGATTTGAATGGATCCCGTATAAAAAGTTTCACTTTTTTACGGGATAACGTTCGTTTAGCGCCCCTAAGGGGCGAACAGATGATTTGAATGGATCCCGTATAAAAAGCTTCGCTTTTTTACGGGATAACGTTCGTTTAGCGCCTCTAAGGGGCGAACTCACGTTAATTAACGACGCGCCAGGAGCCGTCTGCCTGTCGACATGCTTTGCCATATATCTGCTGTGTTTTTCCACCGATGGTAGCGTGAGTTATATATTCACGGCAGGGCTGATGTTGATGATAATAAGTACGTGTAGGTTTCACAGAATATCGATTTCCAGTGTCTGGGTTTTTCCATTGAACGGATTTTCCAGTGGGGGCCGTTTCCAAGGCACGTTGCATTTCCAGGCGATCCAGTCTATCCATCGTACGACCAATATTACCGCCAAGATAAGCTCCCAGTAAGGCACCACCGGCAGCCGCAGCGACTTTACCGGAGCCGCCACCAAACTGGCTACCTAATAATCCGCCCACAACACCCCCAGCCACTGTTCCCACGCCTTCGTTATTGACTTGTGCACAACCAGCCATAAACATAGAAAGACTTACTATTCCAAGTATCATGCATTTTTTCATAAGTATTCACCTGATTAGTGATTCACAAAAACGGTTGCTATTCTAGCATCAAGATTATTTATTATCCATATACTAAAGGTCAAATAATTTACAGTCGTTGGCAGATAATATTCACTGCCGAATGCGATCCGTTACCTGACATAACAACTCATAAGCAATGGTTCCTGCAGAGCGGGCAACCTCTTCCACAGGAATATGCTTCCCCCACAACTCCACAGCATCACCTACATGACAAGATGGACAAGCTGTTAAGTCGATTGCCATCATGTCCATTGAAATACGACCTGCCACAGGAGCTCTTTGACCATTAATCCAAACGCAGGTTCCAGGAGCGATATGCCGTGGATAACCATCACCATAACCAACAGGTACAATGCCGATGACAGAAGGTTTCGGACTTTGCCATTCTGCTCCATAGCCAACAGGTGAATAGGCAGGATAATGATGAATGGTGCTGAGAGCGGAAGTAAAATGCATCACAGGTATTAAACCTAATTCACGTCCAGTGTAATCAGAAAAAGGCGAGACACCATAAAGCATAATACCCGGACGAACAACGTCGCCGTGAAGTTCAGGGTAATTAAAAATAACCGCAGAATTGGCCGCACTGTATTGACCGACACCTTTAATATGCAGATTTTTAAAAGCAGTTATCTGGTAATCATTGCGGGCATGGATCTGATCATCCGCACAAGCAAAATGAGTCATCAGGCCTATATTGGCATCAACCCAGGGACATTGCTGTAAAGCATGGAAAATCTGACTGACCTCATTTGGCATAAACCCCAGACGATTCATACCGGTATTTACTTTAACCCAAATTTTAAGCGCATGAGGCAATGGATAATTCAAAAGCCATTCCAACTGCTGTGGCTGATGAATAACACAACTGAATCGATGCTTTACAGCCTGCTGAAATTCATCAACGTCAAAGACACCCTGAAAAAGGATAATTTCTGCCTGACTGCCCAATGCTCGTATAGCAAAAGCCTCACTTAAACAAGCCACCCCAAAAGCATCTACGTGCCCTTCTAAAACAGGAACCACCGCTTTCATTCCGCAACCGTAAGCGTTCGCCTTAACCATGGCAATGATTTTTTTACCAGGAGCCAACTGCCTGACGCGATTTAAATTATGCAATAAAGCATGGCTCTGGATAATAATCCGCGTGGGTCTGGCCATATTAGTCTATACCCTGATAACCGTTAAAAGCCAAATCTTCAAAACGAGTGTATTTTCCAAGAAAAGCTACTCGCACACGACCAATTGGCCCGTTTCTCTGCTTAGCCACGATGATTTCCGCTGTACCTTTATCCGGACTTTCTTCATTGTAAACTTCATCGCGATAAATAAAGCAAATTAAATCGGCATCCTGCTCAATCGCACCGGATTCACGTAAATCAGACATCACAGGACGCTTATCGTGTCTTTGCTCGAGACTTCGATTAAGCTGGGATAAGGCAATTACCGGCACATCAAGCTCTTTAGCCAAAGCCTTTAAGCTTCTTGAAATTTCTGAAATCTCAGCCGTACGATTATCCGCTTTAAAACCAGGTACTTTCATTAATTGCAGATAATCCACCACAATTAAACCCAACTGGCCGTGTTCTTTGGCGAGTCTCCGTGCTCTTGCCCTCATTTCCGCCGGCGTTAAAGCGGGTGTGTCGTCAATGAAAAGCGGCGCTTCCGAGAGCATATGAACGGCTGAGGTGACGCGAGGCCAATCATCATCTTCGAGCTTCCCTGTTCTTATACGATGTTGATCAATTCGCCCAAGAGATGACATCATACGCATAGCAAGGGAATCGGCTGGCATTTCCATGGAAAAAACCAATACAGGCTTACGGGATTCAATGGCAGCATGCTCGGCCATATTCATCACCAGCGAAGTCTTACCCATAGAAGGACGACCCGCTACAATAATTAAATCAGAAGGCTGTAAACCGGAGGTCATTTTATCCAAATCGGATAAACCTGTGGGTAGTCCTGTAATGGTATCACCACTGTGATATAGAGCATCAATTTTTTCTACAGCTCTGACAAGAATGGATTTAATATTTTCAGGACCGCCATCGCTACCCGTTTGTTCAGCAATGGCAAATACTTTGGTTTCTGCAAAATCAAGAAGCTCAGGAACTTCTCGTCCATTTGGATTGTAGGCAGAATCAGCGATGTCATTGGCAACACTTATTAATTGTCGTTGAACCGATTTCTCCCGGACAATATCCGCATAGGCTGTCACATTGGCAACACTGGGTGTATTATTTGCCAGTTCAAACAAATAAACTTCACCCCCGGCATCGTCCAGTTCATTATAAGATTTAAGCATGTCCAGTAAAGTAACAACATCAAAAGGCTGCTCTTTTTTAGCCAACTCTGAAACAGCACGAAATAAAACCTTATGCTCAGTGCGATAAAAATCCGCTTCACATAACTTAGTGCTGATCTTATCCCAGACCTGATTATCGAGAAGAAGCCCACCAAGGATGGATTGCTCTGCTTCCAAAGAATGGGGCGGCCGCTTTAAAGGATCCACTGCTTTATTTTTTTTTGAGGTTTGCAAATCCAGCATAGTATAAGCAAAATAAATACAGAATTAGCTTATTGTAAATACCCTGAAAGAAAAAAGACACCTTTTTATAGATAAACTGCAGCTTCTGTATAGAGCTTCGAGCTCCAAATGAAACCTAAACGGATTTCCTGCAGCTTGCCTATGGGATCCCGCGGTCAAGACAAAACCGCGGAAGTCAATGATAATTTAAAGCGTAGTTTACATGGAGTAAATGAGCATTTGAAATTCTAGCGAACCCATACTTGCGTTCGACCTAATAAGGAAACACCGACGTAACCACGTACATAAAGTTTGTTCCCTTTCTGAGTGATTTTTGCACGATAAATTTTACCGGTTTTAGGATCAAGTATTTTTCCACCACTCCATTCATTTTCACCGGCTTTTTTCATACCCCAGAGAAAGCGAAGCCCCTGGATCTTTTTATTTTTAAAATGTCCAGGACACTTAGAGCAAACACCTGTATCACCAGGCTGAGGGTAAACCTTGACAATTGTACCACTTAGACTGTTCCCGGATACGTTAACATTTACCACTGCTCGTTTTTTACCCGTCTTATCATCAATTGTTGTCCAGTTCCCGGCCGGAGATGCCATAACGGATGGTAAATAAAAAAATGCAAAAAGCATCACTAACATCAACTTCCAGTATCGCATGTTTATCTCCTTATGTATGATCAATGGGGTAAGAAGTATTTTAAAATCATAAGGTAAGACAATTTTATTTGCAATTTAAATATTCACTAACTTATACCTCGACTTTAGCCATTTTTTAAGGATCGAATCCCCGCTACCTGATAGCGGAGTCCATATGGAGCTTCGCATGGATACAGCGGTCGATGACGCAGTAATTCGTGCCATTCTATTTTCTCAAGTCATCGATTTAAACTTTGATAAATATAGCGGTGCGCTTCTATGGTTTTTAATCTATTGCTTTTCTTTACTTGAAAAATGGTTAAAATCCAAACATGCAAAACTCTTAAAAATTCATGTTAAAAATTTATTCTCTTTTGATGGTTTTGTTCAGCCATTTCCTCAAATTCCATCCGGCTTTTTCTACTCCTGAAAAAAGCAAAAAATCCGCTATTATGCTTATTAATAACACGTTCATGAATTCTTTCATTTACCGTCTCAAAAACCACCTTTGTGTCCTTGAATGAACTTTCCGTCAAAAATGATGCGATATGAAAATATAATTCAGCCGGCAGCTTGCCTTCCTTTACAAGTCGTTGTCCCTGCAAGAACCAGTTGTTCGGCCCTACTTTTAAATAAATTTCCGCCTGCTCAAAGGTCAGTTTATTTTTTCGTATCAATTCGTTTAACCTTGCCGCGGTTTTCACCAAAGAAGCATCAAGGGAGGTATTTCCGTGTTTTGCTTCGTTAACGAACAATTCCCTAAGCTTGGGATGATCGATGAAGGCCACGAAACGCAATATCTCTTTTTGCGTTCCAGTAACATGCCCACCGCATATGAAGCCAATTGCCGCTTCCTTCAAGCTTGCGCCACGATGAATTAACTCATTGACTAAATTCATATGACCACCAAAGGCAGCGCCGAAGACTGCATCATCAAGACTCGCTCCGCGCTTAATAAGTGCATTGACAAGTTCCACATGGCCACCGCACGCAGCTCCCTGAAGGGCATCCTTGATTAATGTTCTATCCTGATTGATGAAATCATCGACAAACTCCACATGGTTTCCAAGACCAAAACCATAGGCTGCCTCAGCTTGCAAGCCCGCACCTCGTCCTAACAAATTGTTAACAAATGCTTTATGCCCTCCTGCGGCAGCACCCCGCACAGCATAGGCCAAAGCTGCCTGACGCTGAAGAAGCTTGTCTGTGAAGGCTTCATCGCCGCTAAGCGCTGCACCAAACACTGCATCATTTAAATTTGCGTCAAATCGCTGCAGCAAAAAATCAACGGCTTGATAGTCTTTTTCTTTGGCCAATACCGTAATAACAGTGTAGCCCTTACCCTTACTTGAGGTTGCAACTTTCTCCTTGGTTAACTCTTTTTCATTCTTATCTTTAGCCAGCCGATAAACTGAACCAAACAAAGGATTACCATCAAAATCCAACATTTTTCTCCTTAGCTTGCCCGCCGTGTTCACTAACTCATATCTTACAATCTTTATATAAAATTTACAATATGCTTAATATTTAAATAATAATACAGGGCTATGATTAAAATATAAACTTATTAAACAAATAAGCAGCAATAATTTTATTTGAGAGAGAAACGCCATGTATCGTGGTCCAATACTGCCTCAAGCAGACAAAAATGATGTAGATAAGGGTAATGAGGTCTTTGAAAAATTAAGAAAATTAAGTGCCTACGTTCCAAAAATAAGAGAAGATGTTCGCAAGGCATTAAACAATTATAAAATCAGCCGAGGCAAATTTTGGGGTCCTTCTTCATTTCAACAAAGGGTTCTACTTCAGCAGAAGTATCCTCGTAATGAAACCGTAAGTGCAGAGGAATACATTGGTCATACCATTAATCATGCTGGTACCGCACGTAACACCATCGAGGATCTTTATAAGAAATCAGAAAATATGAAGGAACTTCTTGGGGCCATGCTGCTTGTCGCAAATGACAATCTTTTTCTACCCCTTAGAGAAGCCAATGAATTAAAGCGCAGTGCAAAAAAACAAATTAATGAATTTGAACAAAATGAAAAATGGGAAAAAGAGAAGCTTGAATCTGATATTTCTGAAGAAGTTAAGAAATACCAAAAATTTCTAAGGAATAAAGATGAAATAGGTAATGCTTTTATCAACCTTGCCGAGCGGGTAGCAGAAACAATTAAAAGCAATCCTCGAAAATTACAATGCACAGAATATGAAAAAGAGGCATTAAAAGCACCAAACCCTCAAACCATGGATTGGGAGGAATTAGCTGAAGAAATTGAGAAATTGCTTCCGGCTGATAAAAACTACGCCGATCCGACAGATTGGCCAAAACTAACACAGCAGGTTTTCCGCAAAGAGGTGGAAAAAGCATTAGCCGTTGCCAATATGGCAATACTCGGGGATAGTCGATTTCTCGCTTCCTCGGAGGTAGATTATGATGAAAATATGAAAGGTATTTTTATCTCTGAAGAAAAATTTGAAGAAAAGCTACGTGATAAGATGGAATCTAAAGAAAAAGAAGAAGTTGCAGAAGATGAAGAGAATTATTCTTCTTCTCCTCGTGCGTTTTAGGTTCCGTGAACAAGATTTTCACGGAACCTAGGACATGGGCGCAAAAAATTCGGCAATATCCTGCTCCGTTAAACTCATCATCGCTGAGGTATTGGAAGATAACACGGCTTGCATTAAATGGCGCTTTTTCTTCTGCATGTTCAGAATTACTTCTTCTACCGTGCCTTGTGTTATCAATTTATATACAAAAACGGGATTTTCCTGCCCTATACGATGACTTCTGTCCGTGGCCTGATCTTCCACTGCAGGATTCCACCAAGGATCATAATGAATTACTGTATCCGCTTGAGTCAGATTTAAACCAGTACCGCCTGCTTTTAAACTAATAAGGAAAACCGGAATTTTTCCTTGTTGAAAGCGTTCAACCAGTTCTTGTCGATTTCTTGTCTGACCCGTCAGTTTCAAATAATTATATTGGCGTGTTATCAGTTCTTTCTCAATCAGCTTCAGCATGGATGTGAATTGTGAAAACACCAGAACACGCCTTCCTTCTTCCATTAAATTATCCAGAAGAGTCATTAATGCCTCAAGCTTTGCGGAAGAACCATGAGCCATGTTCGCTTCCGGCAAGGATATCAATCGCGGATCACAGCATATCTGTCTTAGTTTCAATAAGGCATCCAGCAGAATAATATGACTTTTGCCGAAACCCTGTTTAACTATCGCATCACGAACTTTTTTCTCCATGCTCATGCGTATAGCTTCATAGATATCCCTTTGCTCATCAGTGATTTCGATAAGATGAGTCATTTCTGTTTTAGACGGTAATTCTTTGGCGACTTCATTTTTTGTCCGTCTTAACATAAATGGCTTTATCCGATTGGAGAGCACATTTTTTTTCATATCATCGCCATATTTTTCAATCGGAGTTCTAAACCATTGACGAAATTGTCGATGGTCACCAAGCAGACCAGGCATGAGAAAATGAAATAAAGACCATAATTCTCCCAAATGATTTTCGATAGGTGTTCCAGTCAAACACAATCGATGCTCAGCCCTAATCTGCTGGATAATTTGAGTGGTTTTGGTACGCGCATTTTTGATAAATTGCGATTCATCTAAAATGAAATAATAAAATGGCTTGTCAAGAAAATGGGATTTATCACGCTGAACCAGTCCATACGTTGTAATCACCAAATCATAATCCGTAAATTTCACCTGATGGCGTTCATTTCCATGAAAAACGATGACCTTTAAGCAGGGAGTAAAACGCTTTGCCTCGGCCTGCCAATTGCCAACAAGACTTGTTGGAGCAATCAGCAAACTTGTTCTTTTCATTCGACCGGCTTCTTTTTCATATTGCAAATGAGCAAGCGTCTGTATCGTTTTTCCCAATCCCATATCATCAGCCAAGACACCGCCAAAATGATTTTGCCGAAGCCACTGTAACCAGCTTAATCCCTCACGTTGGTAATCTCGTAAACAAGCTGTTAAACCTTTTGGAACATCAACTATGGAAAACTGATTTTTATCCATTAAATTTAATAAACGATGACGTAGTTCTTCAGCTCCCTGCCAGCGTAAAGATATTATCTCCATGGCCTGTTCTGCTTCCTGCATGAGCATCAATTGGTAGCGATGGATTTCCAAAACCTTATCGCCTCTGTCAATCCGTCTTACACCATATTGAATCAATAATTCTATTAGCGACTTAATTCGTCCTAAGGCAATCTGTAGGACTTTGCCTTCTCCCAAAGGTAATTTAATGTATTGTTGATCAGGTAATTGCGTAAGCGCGTCACCGCCGCCATATTTATTTATTAATTGAGCAACCAAAGGCACAATATTTACTGACTTGCCATCAATTAAAATGCCCAGTTGATAAGAAAAAAACTCATGGCCTTGTTCAGCTAATTCAGAAAACCACTCTACCTCATCAGCTTCAATGATTTCTTCATACAGAGAACTGTCATAATAAATCTGCCAGTTTTCTTGTTTTAAAGCAGGAATAATATCCTGATAAAGAACATTTAAATCAGAAGAATTGGCAAAGCCATCGAGTACAAAGAAAAAACCAGAACCGGGCTTTGCGCATTTTTTTTCATAGGGAGTTGGGGAGCGAAAAACAAGAAATGACGATAACTCCTTCATTTTCAGTCTTTCAAAATCATCGTTTCGAGGATATATCTGCAAAACATCATCTTTCAGTTTAAAGAGTTTTCGGCAAGCATCCTGGGCATTAATATTAAGACCATCATATAAAAATTGAGGTCTAATTATCAGTAGCTGTCTGAGCGGCTTGTGATATTGCTCCTGTTTGGAAAGGGATTGAGTCAAAGGGATGCTATCAAATCGGAGATAAGCCTTAGGAATAATGTGTCGTTCCTCAGAGCGCTGATAATGGAGCGGTTTTGGAAACCCAGGAAAATACTGATCCATTTTTGCAGTAAATGTCTTTGTTTCCTGGAAGGAAAGCGGTTGAAGCGTCAGCAGATAATGCAATGGGCGAAGCGGATAGGAAGCATCAATCCGACGAAGACAGAATTCATTCTTATTCCAATACCAGGGCTTATTCAGCAACAAAGGCTCAAGAACCTGATTCTGATGTTTTAACAGCATATGTTGTCGGCCATCCGGTAGGAGTTGCCATGTGCAATGCCCTGATAAGGGTTCTTTTAATCGTATCGCCGTTTCTTGTTCATGATAAAAAAAAGCCCGGCCTGTTTGCAAAACAATCTCCAACAGCTCGCTGTTTCTCAAAGAGAAATAGTCAAATGAATTTGCGCAGCCATGACGTTCGAGCAACTGCTCAATGATACTTTTATCCTCGGCAATGAAATATCGCCTTTTATCTTCGGATAAATGATGAAAGGTTATTTTTCGACCCAATTGACCGCTTTTTAAAATTTTGGCTAAAGCTAATCGAATGACAACATAATGCTCATGTTGTCTAAAACGAGGCTCAATGAGGTATACCAGTCGATGCGTTGCTGATTGTTCCTGTTTTTGCACTTGCTGGAGGCGAAGCTGTTTAATCCGCCCTTCCAGCTTCTTATCCAGGTTAAGAGACTGTGATGTTTGATTCTTTCTGGCATAATGCAGCGTAAGCAGACATGCTGCGGCGTGTTTGCAATTCATGCGAAATGAGCAGCTGCAATGGGCAGGTTGCTTCGGCCAGTTTTTCAAATCCATATGAACATCATAAATCTGGCCTGAGCCGCCTTTTACACGCGCCTTAATTAAGCCTTCACTAAATCGTACGTTCAGTACTTTTTCCTGATCAAAATATTCCTGTCCATCAAGCAAATTTTGATCATTAAAAACATGCGGCATGCGGGAAATGGCTTCAAATAACATCAGGAAGGATTGACTTAAACAAAAGAGTAATTATAGCTAAAAACGACATTATAAAAAAGTTACACCTTTTAATTCACAGGGAAGATCATTTCATTTTAATTAATAACTGCTTTTATATGGTGATTAAAATTTGCATTTCCAGCATTCGCTAAATCTGCCGTCGCAAATTTTCGCCAGCCATTTCTTCTTTTTCGGCGGCGGTGTCCTTAGCGAACTTTTGCTTAATGGAATCAGCCTCAAGCCCGGCTTTTTTATATGCCTGGTTCACTTCAAAAGAAGTTAAACGCAATGAGCGCTGTATACGCTCTAATGCATGAGAAAAATTCTTTATTGCTCCATGACTTGCCTCTTCCAAAGTTTTACCCTGGTAAGCATTATTTATCATTGGCATTGAAATATCTTGCAGCATTTTAGCCACCACTAAGGCATTAAACGACATAAACCGAAGATTCATTCCCCTAAATATGTCCTCCTCCTCGTATAAAAGCAATTCACAGCAAACATTCCCTAATAATAAATAACCTGCTGATAAATAATATTTTGCAGCTAAATTGGCATAATAAATCACTCGAGAAGCAATATCAGGATCAAAACGAGATTTTAATAAAGCCAAACCATTAACGCATAAAGCATTCAAAGCAAAAAAACAACCGTGCTCGGCGGAAGAATACAAGTAATCTTTCGCATCTTCTATCAGTTGTTCTGTCATTTCTTCCTTTTCCAATAATGACTGATAAGCTTCATAAAGATAAAGTCCTTTTAAGAGATCAAGACAGGAAACGGTAGACATGGGTAGATATTCCTGTGTGGCAACCTGAGAGCCACTTTCCTTTTTAGATGGATTTTCGCCTGCTTGTCTCCATAATTCTTGCCAGTAGTCATCTAATTCAGGCGAACGACAAAGAGCATCAATTTCGGGATTCACAATCGCCAGTTTTAATAATACTTCTGTATCATATCGCACAATGGCATTGTAAAAACATTCAGGCTTAAGAACCTCTTTTAGCTTTAAGATTTTTTGTTCCTTCAATTTTTCGGTTTCGGATAAGGTAAGAAACTGAATTAATTTCATAGTGATTAACCTGAATTAAACGAGAGATTTAACTGATTTTTTATATAAAAGGTTTTTATCATTACTTGCCAAAGTCTCATTATTCTCCTTTTCAACTGATGATAAAAAAATACTCGAATCAGGCGTATGCTTTTGCCGGCTAAATAAGGAAAACCTGGGTAATTCTTCTAATGGGTCTAAAAGTTCAAGCTTAATTTCTTTGGCCACTAAAAATCCATGACCATGGGTTTTAAACAATTCATTTAGTCCATATTTTTCTAAAAGCTTTAGTAACATACTATAGCTAGCTCCCGAAGTACTTTGTTCTCTGGCAGCTAACAAATCAGTAACAAAACCCTTAATTGCCGTCTCTTTCGCTCCATAATAAAGTAAATATTCTATCACTAAATGATGAGAGTCCATATTCACATTAATACTTTTTGGCAAAATTCCCTGCAAGGCGAGATAACATTTGATCTGGGCTCTGCTGGGTGGCATGGAACCAGGGCCTACATCTCCTCCGATATTCTGCTCCTTCAACCATCTCCAGGTTTCCTCCATGTATTCTTTTTCTCTTACGGCCATCGCCGCTGCACCAAAAAATACGATCTTTTTATCCTGACTGCTAACGTTTAAAATCATGCCATGGGGGTCAAATTGCAAGTCAAGATCCGAATCTATCTCCTCACATACTGCTCTCATGCCTTTATCATCCTGTCCAATCGCGTATACGAGTTGATCACATTCGACTTTAACTTCATTTTTACCCATCAACATAAAGGTTAATAACAATTTACCATTGGTTTGTGGCTCAATTTTAATAAGCTCACCCTGAAAAAGCTCATTGCGCATTCTGGCGTGATACAAGGCACTGGTAGCAAGCTTTCCGGTGCCTGCTTTATTAAATTGTTTGGCAAACCATAATACCTTATTTTTTTTATCCTTTTCTTCAAATTCAAGAAAATCTCTTTTGATGTCATCGCCATAAAACCCTTTACGATAAACAGCAGCAGCAGTTCCGCCCCCACCGTAAATGACCATCGTTTTCTGCTGACGTTCTTCTTCGGAATCTGTCAATATGAATTGATTGCCATCAACAACGGGAGTATATTTTTTTTCCATATCATATTGACTTAATGTTCTTAAATCTTCTTTTGATATGATTGAGCCGAGAGTATTTCGAGCAGGCCCTAATCCCGTACAAATATTAACGGCATGCGTATAAATTATCTTTGTTCCAAGAGAAGTTTTTACCACTAAACGATAATCACAATCCTCTACTTGCCAATCTTTTAAATGATTAGATTTTTTTTCAATTTTTTGCACAGTAGCCTGTAATACAGGTGCTTGTGTCTTAGCCAAACTGACTTGATTCGCCTGATAAATATGACTTCCATTGGCATATGGATTTTTCCCATAATAATCTCTTGTCATATAATCTGAAGGATTGGCTTTACTAGTCGTTCTTTCAAGAAGGTTTTGCGGTTGAGCAAGCGTATAATTATGTTTCCAGCTTCCTGTACCATCACTGATCATTAATACAGAAGGCAATTTCCCTTTGGATAATTTTTCTTTGCTTTTTTTATGTTCAGAAGTAAACTTCTCAAGCCAAAGGTTCGTTCCCGTATCCCCTTCACCAATGATAATTTCCGGGCAGATAGAAAAGTCACTTCTATCTAAAATATCAAGAATATCTTCATGGATAGCTTTCTTTTTCTCTGAAACCCTTGACACTCGATCATAACTTCGTGTCACTCTGTATAAATCATCCCTTTCTTCAACAGGAATGGATTTATCTTCATGTCGTTGACGTCTCGCTTCTCTTAAGGCATAGATAAATATTTCAGGACAGTTAATGCTGTATGCATAAACTTCGTTGAAAGCTTTTACGGCTTCTTTCAACATTTCATAGCATTGATAAGTACTGTATTTTGATTTAAATATGTCTGGATTTTTATTGATGTGATCGAGAAGTGGGTAAAAATTCTTGACTAAATCCTGGGTTGTCCGAATTTTAAAAAAAAGCAAAGCTGAGCAGATAGAATTAATTTGGTATTGTTTAATATGTCTGGGCATAAGATAACCTCTTGATCCAAGATTTACCCTAATTGTAAAAAATAAACATTAATGAATTATTAAGAATAGATAAAAACACAACAATTTAAAGGTAAAAATTGATCAAGATATGCCCCTGCTCCGTGAGTAAAAAAAGATTAAGATGATTTGGATTGTGTAAAAATTCTGCTTATGAAACCAAAAAGAAGTGTCCAGATAAAAACTGATAAACAAGCAGCTAACAAGATCAGGGAAGGTCCCCAGGTTCCAAATGGCTTGTCAGTTAAGTAGGCCAGAATGATGACCGGAAAGGCTAAAATATTCCCCAGTACAGGAGATATTTGCAATCCGGCCGATATGCCGATAATTGGAGAAATCAAACCAAAAACTGCTCCATAAAGAAATACTTTTTTATTCATAGATGTATTATAGCAAGTCGTCAGGAAAAGGTAATAGCTCCGCCCTGTTAACAGTAGTGCAAATAGCCAGATTTATTCAGGCTGCAAGAAAGTTCGATTATATTTGCATCCTGGGTGGCTCAGGGAAATCTGTATCCACTCTTCTTTCTCTCTCGGAAAGCTTGTATTCTTCATATTGCAGGCATGCGCTGCAAGCGCAATCTGTTGTTCGGCATGCAATACAAGAGGTTGTTCCGCCTGCCGCAGCACCAAGGGGTGAAGTCCATAAACAGGAAAAAGGCGTAAAACAAGAAAACATCAAGCCACCAATACAACCTACAAAACAACAAAATGCCGTGGCTGCTTTTTCATTAGACGTCATATAGGTTGAATGTTTCTGCTGACGAGCAACCTCCGCGGCTCTAATAGCTTCTTTATGCTTTCGAATATCCTTTATTTCTTCACGGCGAGCATTTGACATTTCTTTATATTTTTCCGCCATTTCTTTAAGTTGATTATATTTTTGACAAATTTGTGAATATGTACCAGTAAATTCTTTTCCAGCTATTCGAATTTGAATTTGGTTTTTTGCAAGTGTATTTACGATTTGATTAAGTTCTTTACTTGTTCTTGCTAATCGACTCAATGATTGATGATCAAGAAAAAGGAAGATTTGCCCAATAATATCTGTTCCTCCGGCATTAATGAGCCGTGTAATATCATTTGTCTCTTTCTCATCTTTTTTAAAAAAAACCATACCGTTCCCTAAACATACACAAGGTGCACATTATAACTTGCAAACCTTCATGATAAAACTAATTTCAGGTGGAAAACGAATGAAATAACATCCTATAATATGACAATGACAGCGAAAAAGGATAATTCATGCCTCATATTCAACTTAAGGATGTCAACCTATATTATGAACAACAGGGAGAAGGGCCGAACCTGGTCATGGTAGCAGGCTTAGGCGTCGATCACAGTATGTGGAATACTGAATATTTTGCCAAAGATTTTCGCGTAACGGTTTTAGACAATCGCGGCGCAGGACAGTCATCCACTCCCAAAGGCCCCTGGTCAATGAAAGTAATGGCTGCTGATGTCATTGCGCTTTGTGATGCTCTCGGAATTAAGAAAGCACATTTTGTCGGGCATTCTATGGGCGGACATATCACACAGATGATAGGCGCTTTGTATCCGCAATATTGTGATAAATTGGTGATTGCCTGTAGTGAGCAATTTTTTTCCATTATTTCTCGGCTGGCTACCAATCAACAAATTGTTCTTATGAATTATAATCTGCCACCTCGTGTTTTATTGCAAAATTACTTGCCATTGTTGTTTTCCATGGACTTTCTCGAAAATGAAGATAAAGTGAATGCCTTTCTTGATTTCATGCTGGATAATCCTTATGCTCAAAGTCCTGAAGGTTATATTCTGCAAACAGAGGCTTTACGCACTCATGACAGTCGGCCTTTGCTTGAACGCATTAAAGCTCCCAGCCTGATTCTTGGCTGTGAAGACGATCTGTTGACACCGCTAAAAAATTCACAATACCTGGCAAAACATATCTCGAATGCTACATTGAAAGTCATTCCCAACTGTGGACATGCACCATTTGTTGAGTATCCAGAGATGTTTAATCAAATGATTCTGGATTATTTAAAAAATTAATGATTTCATTTTCAACAAGAATTTATAAACCAACTATCAAAACTTTTTGATTTTCATTTTCTATTGGCAGTAAAAGCTGGCTATCAGGAAGATAATGAGAGTTTTTTTGTGTTTCAATATTATTTGATTTTGTTTCATTCATGAGTGCTTCATTTGAAGACTTCAGTTTTTTGCCAAAATTTGATTGAACATTTTTATAAACGGCCAAAGGTTGCCAGTTATCTATCAAAATTTGTTTTGCCATGTAATGATATATTTCCTGCTTTAAAGGAAAACTGGAGTGGTCTTCATAAATGAGATCTTCGTTTTGTGAAATCGAAAGATAGAATTTGATTTCTTGAAAAAATTCTTCGTTGGTGGGTGTATAATGACCACTTTCGTTACTGACAAGAATTAATTTACCCTGCCTAAAGATAAAATAACCAGCAGATAGTACTTTTTTACCGTTACTTAAGTAGGAATGATGTGCGACATTTTCTTCCTTAGCTGCAAAAATTTTGCCCTCCAATGTTCGAATAAAAAGATATCGGCCATGAGGTATTTCGCCGTTTGGGAAGGAAAACATTCCATTTTTATAAGATAGTTTACACACCATTTCAGCAATCAAGGGATTCAAATAGGAAGAAAGCTGATATTTGGCCTGCAATTCTCTTTGTTTTTTGCGTTCCTTGCGAAAATGATCTTTCAGTTTAATCCCTTTTTGAATAAAAAAACCTGGCATATATTCATTACCGATTACTTAATATATTGAATTACTATGGTTTTCCTCAAACCTTTTTGAAGAAGGTACAGATAACAGTTCTTGATCAGCGCAATTCATTACTTTCTTTATGTTACTTTCTCTTCGGTTTTGATTTTCAGCTGTGAATATGATTGAACCCATTTCAATGAGTTGACGACTATCTAAAAATATATCCGTCTTGTAGTCGACTTTGCTATTGCGAATATAGGCATAATTGACGGATTCATTCCAATTTATTGTATCATCATAAGCACACGCCACAGGTGACCAAAAATCAAATATATACTCAGGCTGAGTATGTAATCGAATATAAGTATGGCTTTCATAAGAAAAAATAGTTTCAATAGATAAGTTCACTTCATATTTCTTTGCAAGTACATAAGCACCAACGATGGCAAAGGACTGACATGTTCCTGTCCCATACAAATAAGCCTCTCTCAATATCTCTTTATAATCTATATCAGTTTTTGAGGTATGTGAGTCAGTCAGACAAAGATCGTTGGCAATAACCGCAGGTAAAGCGGCCATTTCATCTTTTTTATAATGAACAGCAAAAAATTTATTTTTTTTTCGCGTGTAATAAACATTTGCCGTTTTTTCTGCTATTTCATTATTACAAGCTCCGAATTTAAGAATATCGTTTACTTCCTTTTGAAGCGTTGCAAATAAGGATGCCAAAAAATCTGCTTTTTCATCATTCTGCAAAGATTCTAGTATACTGTTAAGATTCTTCATGAAATAAATATAAAAATAAATGGTCAGACATTATACCATCCAAAATGGAAATAAATAAACCACAATGTACTAATATTAGTTAATTATTTTGTAAGAACAAAAATATTATCAAACAGTAACCAATAGGAATTATATGCCTACAGCGACGTCGGTTGATGTTTTAATTATGGGTGGTGGAATTGGAGGTTTAACGACAGCCATTGCTTGTCAGCAAGCTGGTTTTTCGAGTTTGATTCTTGAACGGGCATCTGATTTTTCTGAAGTGGGTGCAGGTATATGGATTGCTCCTAACGCCATGCAGATTTTTGATAGGCTTGAAATAATCTCAGGTCTTACAGAATTAGGGTATCCTATTGACCAAATCCACCTATCCTCTACTTACTCCGGCGAACTGCAAGTCATGAATTTCCAGCGATACAAATTTAATATCTTAGCCATTCATCGTGCCAGATTACAAAAATACTTAGCGCAGTGTATCGAACAAGATCAGATTCTGTTTGGACGTCAGGTTATACATATTGAACAAGAGAGTGAAGAAGTAACGGTTCAATTGGCAAGTGGGGAGACCTTTCGTGCAAAAATTCTGGTAGCCGCTGATGGCTTGCACTCTCAAGTCCGAAAGTTAATCTTTAAAAACGATAAAACTCAATATTCAGGGTCAAGCAGTTTTAGAGGAATCGTGAAATTAAACCCTCACAGCAACCATATGGACCATACCAGTTATGAAATTTGGGCGCCTGGATGTAAATTTGGATACTCATTTATCAGTACTTCTGAACAGTACTGGTACCTTTGTTTTAAAGCCAAAGCCCATACCTATCTAAAATCAAATGAGATGCATTCTTTTGCAAAAAAACTAGTAGCAAAATATTTTTCCGCTCAGATTGATCTTATTGATCAAACGGCACCAGGACAAATTATTCAAACCAACTTATCGGATTTATCACCATTACCTTACTGGAGCGATAAGAGAATAGCTCTACTTGGAGATGCAGCGCATGCAACCACTCCACATCTTGGACAAGGTGCAGCACAAGCCATTGAAGATGCAATGGCCCTTTCTCTTGCTTTAAAAAAATATGGATTGAATGAACAAGCTTTAACGAGGTATCACAAAATTTGTCATCAAAAAGCTGAATATCTGGTTAGAAAAGCACGAGCTTACGGCAATATGTCTGAGTCGAGTTCGCCATTTTTTCAAATGATACGTGATATGGCCATTCGCAATACACCTCAATTTATAATGGATAAAATGAGCGATAAAATTTTTATTCTGTGATTCAATAACTCATGCATATAAACGAGGCTTTGAAATTTCAAAAAATACGTCCGAAGATGTAAAAGACTAAGCTTTGTATCTCGACTTTAGCCATTTTTTAGGGATCGAATCCCCGCTACTTGATAGTGGGGTCCATACGGAACTTCGCATAGATGCCGCGGTAATTCGTGCCATTCTATTTTATCAAGTCATCGATTTAAAGTGACTTTGATAAATATAACGGTGCGCTTCTATGGCTTTAATCTATTGCTTTCCTTTGCTTGAAAAATGGCTTCTAACTCTTCCATTTAATAGCTATTATAAAGGCTTCAGGTTTTCAAGCGTCGTTGGTATCAGTTCAGAAACCGTAGGATGAATGTGAACAGCATCTCTTATCAGCGTATATGGTTTATCTGCGTACATCACATCGAGTATGGAATGAATAATCTCATCACCATTTACCCCGAGGATTGCCGCGCCAAGAATTTTTTGACTGTCTTCATCAATCAGTATTTTAATAAAGCCTTCCGGCTCTCCTTTAATGAGGGCTCGCTTAACTTGTGTCATGGGGCGCTTAGCTACCAGAGCTTTATAACCAGCCTTACGAATTTCAGCCTCCGTCATCCCACAACGTCCCAAAGGAGGATCGATATATAGCGCATAAGCTAAAATACGATCGGTCAGTTTTCTTTGTGAGCCATTGAGCAAATTATCCGCAACGATTTGATAATCGTTATAAGCTGTATGAGTAAAGGCTCCCCGACCGTTACATTCTCCCAAAGCCCATACATTAGGCACGGTGGTATTCAGTTGATCGTCAACCATAATCATGCCTCGTTCATTAACCTCAATATCCGTGTTTTCCAGGCCCAAATCGTCCGTATTTGCTTTACGACCAATGGCTATCAACAGGTGAGAACCTGTGACTGAGGTTTTACCTGTGTCACAATCCACATGAGCCTGAATTCCTTTATCAGAAGATGAAAAAGAGAGGCAATTGGTATTTAACCGAACATCAATACCGGATTGTTGCATGATATCGAGCACGACATCGCAAACATCAGTGTCTTCCCGTGAAATAAGCTGAGGAGCCTTCTCAACAATGGTCACTTTGGCACCAAAGCGACGAAAAGCCTGTGCAAATTCAAGCCCAATATAACTTCCGCCTATTACAATGAGATGCTCAGGCAAGACATCTAATTGTAGAATAGAGGAGTTGGTCAAAAAGTCCACCTGCTCAAGCCCTTCCATGGGCGGAACAAATGCTCGAGCCCCTACATTAATAAAAATCTGATGGCCGGATATACGCTTATCATTTATTGAAACGGTGTAA
Source organism: Legionella israelensis (assembly GCF_004571175.1). Classification (NCBI taxonomy): domain Bacteria; kingdom Pseudomonadati; phylum Pseudomonadota; class Gammaproteobacteria; order Legionellales; family Legionellaceae; genus Legionella; species Legionella israelensis. The sequence continues at coordinate 2,775,774 of NZ_CP038273.1, read as the reverse complement.
TTATCGATAAATTTAGCATGTCCATAATAAACCGTCACATTAGGTGTGTTTTTCAACCACTGCTCCACCCCCTGACTGGCTTTTTTCACAATAGTATCCTTGCGTGCCTTCACCTTTTTCATATCTGTATGAACTGAACCGCTGATTTCAATACCGAAATCCTGAGCTCTTTGAGCATGGTGAGCTATTTCAGCACTGGCCACCAAGGTTTTGGTTGGAATACATCCGGTATTTACACAGCTTCCACCGAATTTGTTTCTTTCAATGATAGCAACCTTCTTCCCTCCCTTAGCGATTCGAACAGCTAACGAAGGACCCGCTTGCCCTGTTCCTATAATGATTGCATCAAAAGATTTATCCACAATACTCTCCCAGGCTCGTAAGCAAAATTGGCATATTTCTACCTTGATAACCATCCAAGGGATAACAGCGGTATAAATAAAAGTATAGTCACACCTTCTTATATATCAAAATGTTATGAATCAGTTTTCACCGACCTGTGAATAGTCATGTTCGCCAAAAATAGCCGAATGATGTATGTAATATTTAAATTCGAGTAAATTATTGCTGGGATCTTTAAGAAAAAAACTTTGATGTTCGATTTTTGTACCAGAAAAGCGAGTTTTCAAGGGAATTTCAAAAATTACATCACGCGATTTTAATTGCTTGAAAAAAGCTTCAAATTCATCTTTTCTCAAAAAAATTAAACCGAAATGCCGGGGATAGATGCTTTGTTGAGGCGGTATGGGTGACTCTGTTTTATGAGCCACGATCTGATGAGTAGCAAATTGAAAAATCAGCGCATTAGCTGATTCGCGGCCTATGTTAAACCCCAACTGATCACGATAAAACTTTTTAGCCAAATCAAAATCATGCACCGGAAATGCCAGATGAAATAATGTATCCATATCGTTAAAATCCATTTTAAATGAACTAATTTTAATTTAGCGCATTTACTTTCAGATACCAATGAACGTTCGTTGAACGACTAATGTATGTTAATTTTCATTAGAAAAATTACATCCCGGAGCATATTTGCCAAGTGCTTTCAAGGATTCACCTGTTTTCCCCAGGCTCTGAATGACCTGAAACCACTGCTCCTTGCTGAATTGATCAGAGGTAATTTGCTGCGAATCATTGATAATGTGCCTGCATAATTGATTCAAAGCTTCCACACCTTCAGGCGTAGGGCAATTTTCCGTACAGACTTGCGCAGAAAATCCAGAAAACGAAACAATTAAAAACATCAAAATTGCACTTATTTTTTTCATAAAGATCTCAAAAAATATTATTGTTTAATTCTTGTTATAATTAATGATTAAATCATGCCTGTCAATTATTCGAAGTGAATTTTCCGATTTATCGCTGAATATAAAATTGATTATTGTTGATTAAGTGTGTCATCAAGATTTACAAGTGTTTTTGGGAATAAAAAAAGTCATTGCAAATGACAAGGCAAGAAAAATCATAAACACCGTAAATGCTTCCCGATAATTACTGACATCATAATAAGGAGTTCCCATAGTTGTTAACCGGCCGTCCCATGTTTGCTCCAGAAAATAACCAATCAAGGGCTGAAAAATCGCTGCCCCTATAGTCACAATAAAATTGGTAGCAGCAGTTGCCAGACCTGTTGAGCCCAGTGGACTGATTTCCTTGGCAATCGCAAAAGTTAATATCTGTGGCCCTACGGAAAAACCAATCAAAAACAACAATGGACATACCCAAATAAAAGGAATGTTTTCTTTATAAATCAGCAATGCTGAAAACAGTAATACAAAAAAACTGCCGGCAAATAACAATACCCTTCGATTTTGAATCTTATCTGATAACCAACCCATTAGTGGGCCAGACACGGCCATGCCCAAAAATATTAATGAGGTCATGCTGGCAGCATTGGCTGTGCTGATATCAAAACGCTCAGCGATAAATGCCACGCCCCATAAAGAAGCAAACACTGAAATCGGTAAAAATAAACAAGCCCCTACTAAACCGGTAAAGCAAAATCGCCAGTTCATAAATAAACAAAAGAGACGATAAGTGAGACTTGACCAATGATAATAACCCTCGTCTGTGATTATTTTTTCACTTTGAGGCTTATCTCTGACAAGGAGAAACAACAACAATGTCAGTAGAAGACCAGCAAATGCTGAGTAATACACTGCATTACGCCAGCCTGCATGGGCTACCATATAAGAAAGAATAGTGTCCGTTGCCATAGCACCTAGCGTGCCTAAAGCCGTGGTGATTCCGCTGAACAAGGCAAACTGCTCAGGCAACCAAAGAGCAGCCAGTTTTAAAGCGCCTACAAAAGCAAAGGCTGAGCCTATTCCCATCATTGCTCTGGCCACATAAGCCACCACCAGATAATCCGTTAAAGCAAATAAAAAAGTTCCCAAGGTACAACAAAGAGCAGAAACACTTAGTACCCATCTTGGATTATATTTATCAACGATCAAACCAGATGGAAGCTGTAGCGGTGTATAAGCATAATAATAGAAAGCGGAAAGCAAGCCAATTTGTGTTGTATTTACATTGTATTCAGCCATTAAAGGATGAATCATGACACTGGGTGTGACAGTCATAACTTTAAAATAAGGCGGCTAACAGACAAATAACCCAGGGCAGCAAATAGCTTCTGTCAGTCGCTGATTGCTTTCTTACGGTTTTGCGCAAAAACGTCCCCTTTGGTTTCTAAATATGGATATAAATGAGAAAATGCCCCTAAGCTTCCGTGTTCACATCTGGTTTTTTGACATGCCCTGAAATTTCACCATCTTTATGGACAAGATAAATCAAAACAGCCAGAATCATTATAAAAATGCGAAAAGCGGTATTAACAGCTTCATTAAGTTGCGGAGACATCCACATACCAAACCACTCACTGCCAATGCTCATGAAAGTCACTTGCCAGGTAAGAAAACCTATGGTTAATCCAGCAATAGCCACCTCTTTCGCTTCATTAAAGATGAACGCCGGTTGTTTCACGGCACGGCTTAATTTCCACACGCCTATCCAGCATAAAATGGCTGTCAGAGATTCCATAAATATAATGAAGATATAACCCAGGTGGTGAATGACTGGGGCATTAATTGCTCGATAAGTGATGGTTGTGCCTGGCAAGACCTCTTTCATCATAAAGACTTTCTGCACAGCAGAAAAATTAGTTGCATAGTCTGTAATATTTGAGAAGGCAGTTAACGAAGCATAAAAAGCTATGGCGGCAACCAGAAGAATCTTTGAAGTCCTTATTAGCATGATAAATATCCTTATACCTTTAACAGCATTTCCGTAAGTCATTTAAGCTTTTTAACGGCAATATATTTGAAAACCAATTCAGCACCAAATACCATAGTGCGGGAGGACAGTGGCGAAAATAAAGAATTTATTTTTATCATATCCAGGGTATGTTTTTAAAGTTATTTTCGGGCTACAAAGCAAAAAAACTTTAAAAACACATCCTTAATGTTCCAAAGCCCTTAAATGTCTTAGCTAAGCGGTTTTTAAGAAGGAGCATTTTCACGCCAGTAATTGGCAATATCAATGCGACGGGCAATCCAAATGTCCTGAAACTGAGCAATATAATCAATAAATTGTTTTATCGCCATACAACGACCCGGTCTACCACTGATTCTTGGGTGAAGCGCGATGGTCATCATGGATAAATGATTATCCTGATACAGGTAATCAAAAGTCCATTTTAAATGCTGAAAGAAATCAGTTGGAGAAGTAAAACCCGGGCTTGTCGTATAACGAAAATCATTACAGTCCAAGGTATAGGGAATAATAAGATGTTTACCGATAAAATATGGCAAATCGTCGGCATAGCTGTCTGAATCATAAACCACACCGCCAATATCCAATAAAAGCTTGCGGGTAACTTCACTCGTTCGTCCGGTGTACCAGCCCAAAGGACGTTGCCCTGTAAGATGCTCGATGGTTCCCAGGCAAAGGCACATATGTTCTTTTTCCTCTTTTTGTGAAAGGTTTGAATAATCAACCCATCGCCAGCCATGTCCTGCGATTTCATGTGGCGAATGGCGTAAATAATCACAAAACGGTTGATTTAAAGTCAGAGCAAAACCGGTGACAAAAAAGGTTAGCGGAATATGATATTGATCAAAAAGGCGCAGTAAACGCCATAGCCCTGAACGACTGCCATACTCAAACAACGATTCCATGCTCAGATGTCGTTGTCCAACAGGTTTGGCAATCAAAGGGAACTCACCTCCATAGGTTTCAGCTGTTTTGTCATTATGAAGAGGTGAGCGCTCAGCCCCTTCTTCATAATTTATTACAAAATTAAGAGCCAGCTTCGCCTGGTTTGGCCATTCTATCCGAGGAGGCTTATCCCCATATCCGACCATATCGCGTTTCATGATTAACCCAGTTCAAAAGAGGTAATACCATAGATATGCTCAATGGGAAGTTTCGGCTCCCCCTTTAGATACATTCTTGCGGTTTCAAAAACTTTCTCCATTTTATAATGTTTAACCAAAATTTTGGCATTTGAATTATTTTCAGGAATATCAAGATAAATGATTTCACCTTGAGCAAAATTGGCCAAATGACGGAAAAAAAGATCGGCGATTTCTGCTGAGTCGGCAAACAAAGGTCCGATTTTAAACCCTTGCTGACAAGGTCTTATCACCCCATAACCCTTAAGTTCGTTATTATTTATATAACCGATGCTCAGGCTGTTCGGTTGATGTATCCAGCAACGTAAAAAAGTATCACGGCGAGCAGGAAAATGCTGCGCATCATATTCGACCAATCGACTGAAATCGATTTCCGTTAACAAAACAATGCCTGTTTGATCTACATTTTGAAAAAAGGCCGCAGGAGAAGTATAACGTGCGTTATTATGTGCGATCTGATAACCGAGACGCTCATACTTTTTCAGCATGGAGGCGACTGCATCTATTCCTGCATTTCGCTCCCCAATATAATTCAGGCGCGCCTCTGTCAGCGCCATTCCATAGCCTTGATGACGAAATCCTGGCGCCACAATATAAAAGCCACAAAAAGCAAACTCAGCGTCATAAACCACAGCCGATCCTACGGCAATAATTTCACCATCCAGTTTTCCGGCAAAAAAACCACTCGGATCAGTTTGATAAAAACAGTCAGCATCATGTAATCCGGGATTCCATCCTTCACTAGCCGCCCAATGAACGACCATCTCAACTTCTTCTTTGCTCATCCGTTCTATCTTATAGTTCTTTTCCATACTTATCCCTTCTATTCATCATTTTATACATTAGTTTAGTTGATAAACCCGATGGCATCCCTTTTCCATAATCGTTCATTTTGAGCTAAACTATAAAACACTATGACCTTGAAATGGATGATTTAAAGGTGGAATCATGAAAGAACATCATTATGCCTATAAAATTATCGGCGGCAGTTCAGATCTCGTATGCACCAAGTCGGAGTTTGAAGAAGACAAGATGCTGGACTTGCTAAAAGAAATCAGAGACGCTCACCCTGACGGATTATTCTGGATCTTTAAACAACTAGATAATCAGAAGCGCGAACCATTATGCATTATCGACTGTGCTCAGCAAAGAATTTATTATCATTATTCAGGCGACGTTGAAGATTTAAACGAAACCATACGAAAATTATCAAAATAGCCATTGCCTCAGGGAGAAAAGGCAGTGGCTAAAAATATTTAAACAGCATACTCATCCTTTTTTATTTTCGAGATCTTTTTTAATCCAGTTAATAAGGCCTCCCAGAGCCAGGACTTCTCTCTGCCGCTCAGATAGCGATTGGGTAACACGTATCTCGCTATCGGCGATGATTATCGTAAATTCATCTTCATGCAGCTTTTCCTCTAAATCATCCAGCTTGATAAGATCATTCAACTGTATTTCATCATAATCTTTTGGGTTTTTAAAAACCAAAGGAATAATCCCGAAATTAATCAAATTCTGCCAGTGAATACGGGCAAAACTTTTGGCCAATACGGCCCGTAAGCCAAGTTCTCTTGGCGCCAGTGCAGCATGCTCACGACTGGAGCCTTGCCCATAGTTCTCTCCGCCTACAATCGCATGACCATTTTTTGCTTTTTTAGTCCGCGACACATAATCCTTATCCACTGGACGATAAGTAAATTCACTGATTTTCGGTATATTGCTTCGATAAGGTAAAACCTTAGCACCCGCAGGAGAGATTTCATCCGTACTGATATTATCACCCACTTTTAATAATACCGGTAAATGCAAATGATCTGGCATGGCTTCATATTCCGGTAGTGAAACAATATTGGGTCCTTTAATCAATTGTACATTTTGGGCTTCGACAAAAGGTAAAGGCTTATCAATACAATCAGGATTAATGACACGTTTATCGGGTATTTTTACTTTGGGATATTTCATATCAAGTGTACGTGGATCAGTAATTACACCTTTTAAGGCAGAAGCCGCCGCTGTTTCCGGACTGCATAAATACACTTTATCTTCTGAGGTTCCTGAGCGCCCTGGAAAATTACGTGGTACTGTTCGCAGGCTGATTTTATCGGTAGCCGGCGCCTGCCCCATACCAATACAGCCATTGCAACCTGCCTGATGAATACGAGCCCCGGCATGAATCAAACTACCTAAGTGGCTGTCTCGAACCAGCTCTTCCAGTATGGTTCTCGAACTTGGGTTAATATCAAAAGACACATGAGATTGGACCGTGCGTCCTTTAACCATTTCAGCAGCTATGGCATAATCTCGATATCCCGGATTGGCAGAAGAGCCAATATATGTTTGATAGATCTCCTCTCCTGCTATCTCTGCAACTCTGACCACGTTACCCGGGCTGGATGGCTTGGCTATCAGAGGCTCCAGTTTCGATAAATCAATTTCTTCATATTTATCATAAGTCGCATCTTTATCGGCTTTAAGTTCAACCCAGTCTCTTTCACGCCCCTGGCTTTTCAGATATTCATAGACTTTATCATCCGAAGGAAAAACGGTAGTGGTTGCACCGACTTCTGTTCCCATGTTTGCAATCACATGTCTGTCCATAGCCGATAAATACTGCAAACCTTCTCCATAATATTCAATGATGTAACCGGAACAGCCCTTCACATCATAACGTCTTAACATCTCCAATATCACATCCTTTGCGCAAACCCAATCAGGCAATTGACCGATCAGATTTACACCGAGAATTTTAGGCATTTTTATGTAAAGCGGATAACCAGCAATAGCCGTGGCCACTTCCAGTCCTCCAGAGCCAAGGGCCAGCATTCCGAGAGAGCCGGCCGCCGGTGTATGGCTGTCTGAACCCGTCAAGGTTTTTCCTGGCTTGCCAAAATTTTGCATATGCACAACATGGCTTATTCCATTGCCTGGGCGACTGTAGTATAAACCAAAACGGCGGGCGGAGCTTTCAAGAAACAAATGATCATCCGGGTTTTTATTATCTTCCTGAATCAAATTGTGATCGACATACTGGACAGATAACTCTGCCTTTGTCCGGTCCAATTCCATGGCTTCCAATTCCAGCATGACCAAAGTGCCCGTAGCATCCTGGCATAAAGTTTGATCTATCTTCAGTCCAATTTCTTTGCCGGGAACCATCTCTCCTTCCATTAGATGGGCTTTAATGATTTTCTCACTGACGTTCATTTTGACTCCATTCAATTTGCTTTCCAGTGGCTTAATTATAGCAGAAAGGAGATGCGGAACCGCACAGGTATATTTTTTACTGCAACCTTGCGGTAAAATTGATACTTTGACTCTTTATTTTGGAGATTAAGATGAAAAAATATCTCATCATTCCTTTTATTGCCTTTTTATTCAGTTTGCTTTCAGCTTGCAATACAGGCACACAAATGGATGATTTCCTCGGTGTAAGTCCCTCAGATGCTATTCTCACCAGCAATGTACAAAAAGCTTTATATCTCAATGATGACCCCGTTATCGCAAATCTTCATGCTGAGAGCATCGACGGAACAGTAGTGCTTACAGGCTATGTCAAGAAAATTCATCAAAGTGATGAGGCAGAAGCCATCGCCCGCGGCACAAGAGGTGTTAAAAGCGTAAAAAACAACATTATTGTCCGTCAATAGCCTGATTCAATCCTGGGCCTTGGTGAATGGAGTTTCAAGGCCGTTTTCTTCAATGTAAAAACAACCCAAAAGCTTCTACAAAGCGAATATCGATATTTCTACTTCTTAATATTTTCTTAATCAATAAGAACTAAAATAAAACAAATTTTTAGTGACCAATAATTGATTGAGGAAAGATATGATTGTAGTAATAGGCGCAGGTCCTGCCGGTTTATATACCGCAATTAAATTAAGAAAAGAAGGCATCCGTGTAAAAGATATTATTGTTATTGATCCTCGTGCGGGCATATATACTCGCCCTGGCCATTTAAATGAAAATGCTTTCAGGAAAGCAGAAACAGGCATTGGTGTATCGTTTTGGTCAGGAAATAAAGGGCATATTAAAGATTTTGAGAGGCAGTTATATCAGCAAGCAGAAAAATTAGGAATAAACATTGAACAAAAACAGTTTATTGCCTTAAAAACTGACCCAAAACAACCGGCGGTCATTGTAGCTAATAAAGATGAGGAAAGAGAAGAAATACCTGCTGAATATGTTTTTGACTGTACCGGCTCTAGACGTGAAGTGATTAAAGCAGTCAATGCTCTATATCAAACCCCTCCTTTTCAGTTGAACACCATTGTTGATCTCCCTCTTCACAATCATTTTCTGGCTTACGTTCGTATGAGTGAAAAAGATTTGGAAGATATTAATGATAACTCTCAAATTTTACGAGGAATGGGCGAAACATATATGAAACTTTTTCCGGGTAACTTTGCCGATTCAATTCTAAAATTAAGAGAACTTGGCTGGAATGAATTTAGCTTACCCAGATGTTATGGGGTTTCATTTGGCAAAAATAAAGTTTGTTTGTATTTACAGGCACCGGATAATCTGGCACCTGAGCACTACGATGCTTGGGTTACAGCGACCATACAAAGCTATGCTCCCTCAGCAAGCTATGAGCATTTACCCCCTTCTAAAAAATACAAATCAAAACCAAGATTTGTCCCTTTCATGGTCAATGCGCACTATTTGGAACAAGTCTCTTATCAAGGAAAAAACCTACCCACTGTCATTGCTCTTGGCGATACACAGATTGACCCGGATTACTATCTGGCTCATGGCATATACAATGGAATGGAACGAATTGATGCTTTATTCAGCGAAACCATGGAAATCGTCGATGGGAAAATCCTGTATTTTGATTCTGAAGAATATCTTGCAGCCATCAATAAAATGTTAAAAAAACATAAAGAGGATATTATTGACCAGGCAAAACAACAAAAACAAACTTTTAGCGATATCTTAGAGAACATCAAAGAAGATCTTCTATGGGCTTCACGATTTAATCCAGAGGACAGTAAAAGAGAAGCCTTTTCAAAACTCTTAATTGAGGTTGAAGCAAGAATAGCCTATGAAAAAGCTCGGAAGGATTTTTCCAGCATTCATGACAGTAAAGATCAATTTAGAGAGGGGATTAGCGATACTGTCCTTTTCAAAAAATTAACGGACATTCAAAAGAATTTAATCAAAGCACATGATGAGCTACCAAAAAATCGTGAAGCTGAGAAAAAAGATACAGAGCTCTTACTGCTCAAACTGGGAGCAAGCTGGAAAGTATTGGGAAGCAAATTTTTTAAAAACAATAACCTGGAAAAAGCAGAAAAAGCGTTTCAAAAAGCCTTATTCACTTATCATTTACCTTCCTTCTCTGTTAGAGAACATATGGATCAAATAATGATTTTGTATTCCAATTTAACCATTGTTTATCTTAAAAATAATGATTATTTATCCGCAATTAAAACGGCTAAAACCGCTTTACGCTATATTCCTTCTGATAGTCAAACATCCAATCTGGTAGAAGAAAAACTGGTATTTAATCTTAATAAGGCCTTATGTTCCTATGCATCAGAATTACTTGAAAAAGGCGAGCATGAATTGGCTCTTTCCATGTTTCAGGAAACAAAGCCACTGATTGAGCAGCATCAACAGCAACTTAGTAAAGCCAATTATATACTGGCTCATAAAATCATTGGTGAATTGGAGTTGAAATTTAATTCAGCAGAAAAAAATATTTCCTATTTGTGAGGCTTTCTTCATTGAAAAACCTTTCTAAAAATTCCATGTCTTTTTATCATTGTTTTCTTTTTCAATAATATGATAATATTGGCAAAAATTTGCTCATCTTTTGTCAAGCTGCCTGAACAACAAGCTTTTTTATTATCTTGAACGGAGAAAACATGAAGGAACTACCTGATACTGTTGTTATTGTAGGTGCCGGCCCAAGTGGATTATTTGCCGCTCGTCAATTGAAAATGCTGGCAACTGAACAAAAAAAAGAGATTAGTATCATTGTACTGGAACGTGAGGACGTGGTAGGTGGAAAATGCCGTACTTACTCAGATCCCGAAAATCACGAGCTCAAAACCGAATGGGGGGCAGCCTTACTCGCACCCAATTATGGTGTGGTCCTGGATCAACTATGTCTTAACCGTTTTTTTAAATTTAATTACTCATGTTACGCACAATTGACTTTAACGAGCCATATTTTTTAACTCCTGCATGGCAATTTGGTTAGCCCTGAGTATTAATTTGTACTTGATGGCAAAGTGATTCAATTTTGTCTTTATTTTCATCATTTCCAGTTTGCAGTATGCAATGATTGCGGCAAAGATATGATTGGATTGTGTTTTAACCGTGCGGGTTGGAGATTTGTTCAGGCTTGCATTTTGTTTAATTGACTTGTGATACTCTTCAATCCGCCACCGTTTCTGGTACACTTCATAAAGACGTTCGGCACTACTGGTCATGTCATTAGAAACGAGATAGAGAACACCTGTAGAACCATTTTCGTTTTTGAAAATTTTCTTCAAAAGCCTCACTGGGAAGTCTAATCCCTTGAGATAGACTGTGTGGGCTATGTCCTCTTCAAGCTCTAATTCTCTGACTTTTGTGTACCGTCCGTTGTTGGCGTCGTTTTTGGATAAAGCTAAGGTTCGATTAGATTTAATCCCAATAATAAACGATTTTTGAAGGTCATTATGGATGTAAGCCATATTGGCCTTCGAGCCAAACCAATTGTCCGCAAGTACAAAGTCAAACAACACATGATTACTAACCGCTTGTGCGATAAGCTTGCGAAAAAGTTCATTTTTAGTCGTGGATGACTTTCTGCGAGCTTGCCTTGTTTCAATGTCACAAAAAGCAACGTCTTTTTTGATAACTTCATAACCAACAGGAACACTGAAGTCACCATACCGAACCATGCAGGTCAGGATATTAATCCCTTTGACCACATCACCTTTAGCATGGGAATAATGCCAACAATTAATTTCATTCTCATCGGTATAAGACTTCTCCTCAATCGAGTCATCCAATAAAAGAACACCGTCTGATGCTTCACTCTCCCTGACTGACTTCTTGACATAATTCCAGAGCGCTTTGGAACCAAAATCTTGTAGTCGTAAAAATCGTGTCACCTTGTCGTGCGCAAATTCACCATCCAACATCTCCGATAAACCTGTAGCTGTGGCATATTTATTCTGGCAAATTAAATAGTCAGTATAAATATCAAGCATATCCATTAAATCTTCCTCCCTAAAAATCAGGGATGAAATTTTAATTAAATTTCAGGGAGCAGCAAGGTTTAGTGCGTAACATGAGTTAATTAATCTATCATCATGCACAAAATAATCCCGAATTAAAATCTCTTATTCTGGCATTTGCAATAACAATGATTTTTCGCATTAAAGCAGTTAAAGCTACCATCTTTTTCTTTCCGGAAGAAATTAACTGATTGTAGAAAGATTTTAAGCTAGAATTTGAATTTCTTGCAGCCATGGCAGCTAAGAATAATATGGGCTTAATTCCACATCTGCCATAACCAATACACCGATAACCGCTAAACTGCCCGCTATCATTTGCCTTTGGTGCAAGGCCAGCAAGCGAAGCAATTTTACGTCGCGTTAAGGAACCTAATTCTGGTAATAAGACAAGAAGCTCATTAGCAATGATATCCCCTATGCCGGGAATAGTTTTTAGAATAGCTTTTTTTTCTCTTAACACAGAGTCAGCCTCTATCAAGGTATTTATTTCATCTGTAATGGTCTTGATTTGATTATTAAGCACCTCGAGCATTGCATTACAGCTCGCTTTGATGATGTCCGCGCGAGGAGCTTTTAATCTATTCTTTTCTGCAACAAGCATTTGTTTTAAATCATTACGACGCTGCACCAACTCAAATAAGGCAAGGGCTTTTGTTGATTGAGGAGTAAATAGTTCTAGTCGTTGTGCTCGCTCATACCCATATAAAGCCAATGAGAGGGCATCCAGTTTATCCGTCTTTGCCTCATTGCCATAAGATTGAATAAATCGTTTGACCTTACGTGTATTAGCTCGATGTACTGCAAACCCTGACTCACACAAAGTGAGCAATAATTGCATCTCATAACCACCTGTCGTTTCTAATACAGTTAAAGCATATTTTAATTTACTCTTGAAATCGTTTATAAACGCTTTAATACCTGTCGGATTATTTTCATATTCGTATATCTTTTTTGAGCCATACATCGCTACAACAAAAGAAATTTTTCCAATATCGATACCAATATAATTACTGTATAATGACATGCGCGCCTCGAAATTTTATTGTTTAGGATTGTAAGCGGACGTTCTTTAATCAGAGTCCTTTCAACTATTCAAACGTTTCGAGAGCAGGGCTAGAGTACCTTGATCCAGACGGTTGTTAAAACCTATTCCGCGACGGTCGCTCACGCCCGTGCCCTTTATTTTTACAATAAGGGGCTACTCTCTTAATGGCCATTATATAATTTTTTGTAACTTACAATGCCGTCAAAGAACACCATCTCGAGTTTGAAATGGTCTTGCCTGCTCAGACAGAAGATACTGAATTTACTCAGTACCATCAGCAGCAATCATTCTTGCAAAAATTTTCTTTAGCTAGAGCAGTAGCTCAGGAACTTTATACCTTTAATCAAGATTATGCTGTCTATAAACAGGCAAAGCAGCAAAAAACACCACTTCCCGAGTACCTGCAACAACCTTTTTCTGAATATGCGGAAGCAAAAGGAATGAAAGTTCTGCCTCTTTTTGCCAAATTGTTTGTACCTGGCTTTGGTTACGGCGCCATCACTCATTGTCCGACTTACTCAATTCTTGAATACTTTGGTAAAATGACCGTTCCGGATATTATGCTTTCTGAGACATTGCTGAGACAACCGCCCTTACTATCCATTAAAGGTGGTTTTCAGTTGTTAATGGAAAAAATCGCTGCCGGGTTTGAAGTACGTACTAAGGTGGACATCACGAAAATTGAACGTAATTGCAACAATAATGATGGCATCAGAATTCACTATCAACAAAATGGCATGGAACACGTTCTTTCTGCCGATGCATTGATTCTGGCCACTTCTCCACTAAACTGGCCGAAGATGGGACTGGATTTAACGGAGGTCGAAAAAAATTGTGTTGAGCAGCTGGAATATTACCGTTATCCTGTGGCGGTATGCAAGATCAAAGGACTTCCTCCCAAACAGCAATATTTTTCAGAAGCCTTGAATGAGGACGGTTTTGGTCATCTGGCTTTAATTACAACGAGAGACAATCGCACTAATCCTGAAGATGGTCGCTTGTGCACCATTTATGTCAATTTACCTCCAGGCAAGAACGATTATCAAATAGATCAAGACACCCTATGTGAGGAAATAAAAAAAATCGAGGGCGTCACCAAAGTCGAATTTATTGAAGAAAAAACATGGGAAGACTACATGTCTACCCTGCCCTGGGACTTGCGTCTTAAACTTGATAAAGAAAAACACCATACTAAAACGCATTATCTCGGTTCTTTTGCGCTCGGCAGCTTTGAAGATGTGGTTTGTGTAGGCAATCTAGCCACAGATGAGATGAGGCAAAGCTACAGCCCGAGTCCAAGTTTTGTAGAAGACGATACCGTGAAAAATATGTCCAGAGCCTGGCAGTTTTTTTCGGCCGATGTATATCCTCCTGTGGACTCAACAGGTTCTGAAAAAAATAAAATGAGTCGCTGTATTATTCAATAAAATACCTGTTTCAGGCCAGGTTAAGCATTTGGATTTGCTCTGACAACTGATTATACCCGGCCTCAACATTAATATAGGATTTATGGCGAAACAAAACGGATAGTGAACCATCATCGCTTGCATTTTCAGCCTGTAAAACGCCATTTAATCCTAATGTTTTGAAGTGAAGATAATCCTTTTTTTGGGTAACCAGATAAAAATTGCGGAAATAATGTCCGGGTGATAAATAAACGGCTTTTGCATCAGAAGCCAATGAATGCCCTGGCAAATAATCACGAATGGAGTAACCCTGATTATTATGAACGGCGATGATTCGCCCTTCAGGTAAATGCTTTAATATGGCCTCTGCTAATTTTTTTACTTCCTGATAGGCTTCAGGTGTATAATGGCTGTATTTTTTTAAACTCGCTTTTATGCCCTTATCGGTAAAAATACGGTTAGGGTCAAATTCAAAACGTTGATGATTTAATCGAAAATGAATATTTCTGCCGCCAGAATGTTGCAGCGTCAGTAAGCCGGCTTTCTGCTGTCTGAAAACGGTCTTAGCAGCTTTTAAGGCTGTGGTTTCATTCTGATGCAGATGAACAAAAGTTTTTTTCCCCTCTCCTTGCCAGACTTTAATGAGAACTTTTTCATTACCAACCATAACTGGATACACACTGGCAGAAACCATATGGCTGATAAGCGTTAAAAGAAAAAAAGAATACCTGAACATAAGTTTAAACATTTTTTAATTTGGCACAGGATACTGAATGCCACAAAAAAGATCAACCCTTGTTCATTTTGTTTGAAATATATCTAACCTCAACTTGACGAGCATCAAGCTGAGGTTAGATATATTTCAAAAAGAATTGCTTTAAAGCGTTCAAATAAGCCAGTATATTCCTAAGCTCATCATCACTGCCATTTTCTTTTAAAGGCATATGCTGAATAACAGCAAAACTCTGTTGCAGTTGTTTTTCAAGCGCCGGTACTGTTTTTTTCTTTTTATATCGATATAAGTCAATAATACCGGTTTCAATGACAGTCAAAGGCAAATCGTAATTTTTCGCTGTTGTTCTTGCTTTTTCAATGTTTACACTGGAATAGACATAACTAATAGTAGCCTGGATAATGACATAATGTTCAAACCTGTTTCTCAAACCAACCAATTGCTTCTCTTTTCCTGCACTTAGTTTTTGAGCACTCAAAGTTTCAATCAAACCGCGACTAAGCCAGAATAAATTGGTCAGATCATGCAGACGAACATCCTCTTTTTTACTACAGAGCACTGTGTTTAAGTTTTCTGTCATGTAATAGAACAATTTATTTAAATAACGCCGCAAGATGATCCAGGCATCCGTACGCCATAAAAGATTGCCGACAGCAAAGCTGGCAATAATCCCCATGATAATACCGGCCAGGCGTTCCAGAGGCGGTGCAAGAGTATGGGGTGGCCCACCTCCCTGAGCCAGAGTAATGATAAGAGCGATATTCGCCTGCAGACCTATATAGGCATATTGAGGATATTTAAAAGAAAAATAGGAAAATAACCAAACTGAAAACAATAAAATAACAATAAAATCATAAAGATTCATTCGAACCAGAGCAAGCGAAGTCAAGGCAATCCCACCACCTATAAAACATCCTATAAAACGATGGCTGCTGATGTTTTTCATCTCATAAAGATGTTTACGGACCGAAATAACAATGCTGCTTATAATACCGTTGATTCCTCCTGGCCAGCTACTGGCAAGCCAAATGAGCAAGGCCAGCACAATCGTGATGCCTGCTCTAACGCTATGTTTAATAATATCGGGATCGTTTCGCAGCCTTTTTTGCGCATTGATGTAAATCGAGGGCTGTTCCTTAATCTCCTTTCTTTCTAAAAGTAATTTCATGGCCATCAGATGCTGCTCTACCCCTTTCATAAAATGACTTAATGAGTAAATTGACGGTAAAAAGGCGGTCAAAAGCGAACGATTTTTCTTAAATTGCAGTTCAAATTGCTGTAAAGAAGCCTGTAATTGAAGTGGCTGTTGCCTAGATTGAGGTTTTTTTAGTGCGAATCGTAAAGAAGAAATATCGTTCTCTAAAGCATGAAAAACCTCTTTTAAAGGTAAGAATACTGGCAAATGATATGGCTTTATTGGCTGACTGATTTGATACTGAAATAAGCGTGCTAACTGATAAATGGACTCCAGCAAAGCTCGATATCGGTCAATATTTTCCTTTTTTATACTGGGGTCTTTAGGCATAGCTCCGATAAGCTCAACAGCTTTTCGGCAATGTATTTTTAGTTGCACATTCGATTCTGCCAGTGTCTGAAAATCCTTGGAAGAATCCGTAAGACAAGCATATAATTGCTTTAAACATTTGTCTAAATCCGCTAACAATATATCAAATTGCTTAATTAGAATCTTTTTTATGGGATTAGGGAACACGGATAAGGCGAACAGAGAGGACACAAAAACGCCCAAAGCAATTTCGACCGAACGCCAGATCGCCACATAAAGAACATTTTGCGGATTGACAGCCAACTGAGAAATGATGATAAGAGCAGTCAGTGAGCCAAGTAGCCAGGCATAGGCATAACGGCTGAAGTTATAATAATAAACAGCAACAGCCACTAATAAAAAACTGGTTAGTAAATACAGCAAAAAACTGTTAACCACAAGGCCGGCTGCAATAAAGCCGAGAAATGCGCCGGCAATGGTTCCGATAATCCGCATTAAAGCCTTGTCAATGATATTTCCGGTATACAGATTAGAAGTAATAACCACAGTCATTCCAGACCAATAGGGTGTTTCAAAATGAAACTTAAATGCTAAGAGTACGGCTGTTAACGTTGCGATGGCCGTTCGTATTGCTGCACGGTTTTCAGCGGTTTGCGGTATGAAAGGCAGGAAAGCAGACACGGGATCACCGATAAGTTACAGTGGTTGCGCTGGCACCTATACGCAGAGGATATTTTTCCGTCAAATCATCAATAAGAATTCTCACGGGGAAACGCTGAGCAATTCTTATCCAATCTTCCGTAGGCTCCAGGTAACTTAATGTAGATTTAGCCACATTTCCAGATTGCACACGATTTATACCCCAGCCAATACTTTCAACATGCCCATGGAAAACTTTCCCTGGATACATATCGATCATAATTCTGGCCTTATCGCCCGGTTTAATTAAACGCAGAGCTGTTTCCCGATAACGAGTGACTATCCACCAAATATTGGTATCTATCAAGGCGAATAAACCTTCCCCTGTTTTGACATATTGACCAATACGTAAATTAAAATTTGTCACATACCCTGTTGCCGGTGCTTTTATCGTAGTGTGTTCATAGAGATATCTGGCTTCATCGAGCTCGGCCTGGGCTTTTAATATGGGATTGTCATCCACATTGATCTCAGCTATTTTTAATTCCTGAACCGCCTCCTCTACTGCAGCTTCTTGTTGTTTTATTTTTTCAGTCAAATCAATTAATGTTATTTTGGCCATATCCCCTTTTATTTCCAACTTGGAATAGCGCGCAAAATGATCCTGACTTAAAGCCAGTATAAGTTTGGCCTGCTTTAATTTTTGTTGAGCCATGATGAGAGCCATTTTGTCATTCTCATAATTTAAACGAGCTATATTAAGCGCTGATTCAGCTTTCCTGACTGCATACAGATAAGGAAGAGGATCAATTTCAATGAGCTTTTCTCCTTTTCTAACAGCCTGATTCTCGCGAATAAAAATTCCAGTGACAGGACCTGAAACAAGCGGCGCCATGTTAATGACATGCGCTGAAACATAAGCATCACTGGAGCGGGTGTCATAAAAAGCAAAATATCGGTAGAGGGAATATCCAATAAGCAATAAAGCCAACACTGAGACTTGCGGCCAATATTTGAACCTGGTAAAAACAGACAGATTCATTGTTTTAATATCCCTCTTTTGTTGTTTAATTTCTACAATACATCCTTACCAAACAAGGCTCAAGATAGAGATAAAAGATTCTTGCCCAGATTATATTTTTGCAATGACTCTAAGAAGACTTGCGTCAAATACCGCCAGCTGCTGATACCTTCCTTAACGGTCTTTTCTTTTCCCTGGCAAGACGCAAACTGGCCAGGTTTAATGAATCGTAATTGTAATGCTGAGTAAAATTGATGTTCTTTTAAATAAACTACCGTATATCGAAAATGGTGTGTACTTCTTTTTTGCCCTTGATATCTTATCATTAAGCAGTTTTTTTCACCCAGGTCTTCAATAAAATAATAATATTGTCGGGTATCTTCAAAGAGGCTGCAGCCCTTTCCCTTTTTTTTCAGCAATGCAAAAACGTTATTCATCTTATCCATTTCACATCGACAAGGCTTTGGGATTTGGGTGAAATCCATCTTTACAAGTTTTCTCGCCACATATTCAAGCTGATAAAAATCCTGATGCTGCAATTTTTGTCTTGCGCTCATCTTGCTGAACAACAGCAATTCATGCATGCGGGTCAGTAGCAATAAAGCCATGATGGTAATGACCGTCAGAGTAGTAAAAAGCACAAACCCTTTATCCTGATTTTTCATAGATTGCGCATCATTGTAACCAAATGATAGGAAAAATTTTTCTTTGCTTTCAACAGAACATCAATCCAGTTTTTATTTTCATTGGTATGAGCAAAAACTTTCACATCACTCACCTTTGCAGTCAATTCTTCCAAATGATGGCTTTGTAAATAAAAACGCTTTTTGCCTTTAGAGTCGGCGCGAACTAACCATTTTTCTTCTATCCATTCTCCAATATAAATTTTATCAGAATATTGAAAAGTCAAAGGTTTTTTCAGTTGAATCAATACTCCCTGCTCATTTGCTTTAATATCTGTTATATCCTGTACTTCAGCATAATGACAGTCAGTAATGATGATAGAATGCCTGGGATTCAATAAAAAAGGCCTGTCAGCCAATACGTGTCTCGCTCCTTTAATCTGAATCACTTCGGAAATTGCTTCTCCCATATAAGATATGGCAATGAGTGGCTCAGGCACAGGTTGAATGCTCAGATATTCCAGTGGTTTATCAGCATATCGTCTATCTTGCGTTGTTAATTGAGCCAAACTCACACAAGGGGTAAATCCGACTCTCATGAACGATTGCCGCATCAAATCGGCAAGCCAGTTTATATCAAATTGTATTTCCATATTGGACAATGTGCTTAAGTATTGACGTTTATGGCTTAAATAACCCTGAACCAGAGAAGTCATAATCAATGTTGATATAAAAAGACTAATAAGCACTTCCGGCAACCCCACTCCCTTCAAGCTTTTCATGATATGACGACCCGCTTTAAGTGTCTCACTAGGGAAGATGGGGAATTACCATCACCTGGCCACTGAACATCCAGCTGTACTGCGTCATTCAGGCGTGTTGACTTTAAAATAAAGGACTGTTCTTTAGAGGGAAGACGGTTAAAACCACTTAAACAATATTCAGATGCATTGTCCAGCATTTGCAGTGCACCGGATTGTAGAGAGAGTTGATTCAATAAGCGATGACTATGCCACTGTTGTTGCAACAGGGCCAAAACTGTCGTTGTTAGTAGTATAAGTGACACAAGCACTTCAATCAGCGAGAATCCCTTCTGCCTTTCCATAACTTTTCCTGAGGTTGTTTGCTGCATGAAGCTTAACTTAATTAGCTGACAAATTGCAAGCCTGGATTTTTGGATGGTCGGGGCAAAATCATACCACTTAAAGCATAAACAATAGGACATCATTGTGAGCAATTTGGTTTTATTTGGGTAAAGTATGATTTTGTCCTGTCTTAGAATCAATAGAAGATGACATCATATGAGGGCTTCTGTAATATAAAAACAGATTTTAGAATAAGGATTCGTCATATGTCTGTAGATTTTCAACTACTTCCACACCAAGGTATTCGTACCTTATCGCCTTATAAACCTGGCAAATCTGTTAGAGAGCTTGAGCAAGAACAGGGAATAAGTAACATCATCAAACTGGCAAGCAATGAAAATCCCTTAGGTTGTAGCCCTTCCATTCTTCAGGCGCTGGCAGACATGTCAGATACTCTCATAGCGTCCTACCCGGCGCCACTGATTCATCCCTTAATGCACAAACTGGCAAAACACCTAAACATCGAACCTCAGCAATTGATTATTTCCAATGGTTCCGATCAGATTTTCAATTTCCTGTTGTCAGGCTTTGCTCTTCATACCAACAAACATTTATTAACTCATCAGTTCGCTTTCAGCACCTACCAGATTCAAGCCCAGACTTTAGGAATACCAGTAAAAACGGTAGCTATAGAAAATAATTGGCAAGTAGATGTAAATGCCTTAATTGAAGCCTGTGATGAAAAAACCGGTTTGATTTGTCTGGCCAACCCAAATAACCCTACCGGCACTTTAATTTCAAAAGAAGATATACTCCATTTGCTTGATGAGATTAATCCTCGCACCTTGGTTGTTCTTGATGAAGCCTATTTCGAGTATGCTCGTAACCAGCAGCAATATAATGCCATTAACTGGCTTGAGAAATATTCAAATCTGGTACTGACACGTACATTTTCTAAAGCTTACGGTATTGCAGGCCTCAGATTAGGTTATGCAATCGCTCATCCCTCAATAATAGATATCCTCAGGCGTCTACAGCTCCCCTTTGCCGTCAATCAGGCCGCACTTATAGCCGGTTATGTGGGACTTGACGATCAGGGCTTCATAGAAAAAACTCTGGAAATCAATCAATTGGGTATGAAACAAATTACTGAAGGATTAGCAGACTTAGGATTGAATTTTATTCCCTCTGTCTGTAATTTTATTACCTTTGACTGTAAACAAGATGGCCTGCCCGTCTACCAGCACTTATTAAATCAAGGTATTATTGTTCGACCATTACATCCATACAACATGGATAATTATTTAAGAGTGAGTATCGGCACCCCCGAACAAAATTCACGTTTTCTGGAAGCACTAAGAGGAGTTTATTCATGAGCAGCGATTTGAGCAGCAAGCATTGCGAATCTTGCGAAGGGATTGGTTCAGCTCTTAACAAGGAGCAAATTGAAAATTTATTACCACAACTGGATAAAAAATGGGGAGTAACGGCGGATCAAAAAAAGCTAAAGCGCTCTTTCTCTTTCAAAAATTTTTATGAAACCATGGCTTTTGTGAACGCCTTAGCGTGGATAGCTAACGTTGAGAATCACCATCCCGACCTGGAAGTCGGCTATAATTATTGCCATGTCAGTTTTATGACGCATGCCTTAAATGGTCTAACCCAAAATGATTTTATCTGCGCTGCCAAGACAGATAAGTTATTAGCTGATTAGTCATAAATCATGATGCAAGTGCCCAGCCTTGGTCTTCCAGGGCACTAAATGATTTAAAATTATACATCCAATATTTGACTATAAAGAAAGGTATTGATTCATATACAATTTCTACGTCCCGCCGCCTGTCCGCGAGGCCAGAAATTTCACAGCATCACTGGATGCTGAGGTCAAGCCGAGACAGAGTAAATATTTTTGAGCCATCAATAATCATTCGGCGCTCTAGGGCCTGTCATCAATGATCTTATTGGACGTTGGCAGAAAATCTCTGCGGTTTAATCCCATGGAAACGGCCAATGCACCTGCTACATAAATGGAAGAGTATGTGCCAATAACGATACCAATGATCAATGCAAGAGAAAATCCCCGGATCGTTTCTCCTCCATAGACAAATAAGGCCACAACGACAAATAAAGTCAGTACTGAGGTCATGATCGTTCGTGACAAGGTCTGGTTAATGGAGATATTCATGATCTCGATAGTATCCGAGCGGCGCAGCTTAATAAAATTCTCCCGTACACGATCAAACACCACAATGGTATCGTTAAGGGAGTAACCAATCACCGCCAATAATCCTGCCAGCGCTTTTAAATCAAACTCAAAGCCAAACAAAGCAAATACTCCAAGAATCAGTACGGGATCATGAATCAAGGCCACAGCAGAGCTTACAGCAAGACGATATTCAAATCGCATGGCAATGTAGATCATTGTAGCCAGCAAAGAAACAATGATAGCGAGAATTCCTTTTGTCGCCAGCTCCTGTCCTACCTGAGGTCCAACATAATCCACGCGCTTGCTAACAGCTCCCGGAAGTTGTTTCAATACGCGATTCACCAATTCAGTTTGATCGATGTCAACACGAGGACCTATGCTGATAAGGACATCTCTTGAAGTGCCATAACTGACCACTTGCGCTTCCTTAAAATCAGCTTTATATAAATCCTCCCGAATCTTTGCTAAATCAGCCGACTCTGGAAAAGAGACCTCAATTTGCGTACCGCCGGTAAAATCCAATCCCCACTTAAGACCATAAATGTATAAAGCGCTGAGCGAAACCACAAAGACTAAAATGGAAAACGCTGCTGTCCAGTAACGCGCACCCATAAAATCAATTTTTGAATTTGGATTAAAAAATTCCATCTCAACCTCTCAAGTAATGAGTTCGACATCAAAAGCATTAGCTTGGATGTCGCTAAACAAGTATTAGCTTATAAAAAGCACAGTTTTTTATACAGAAATCAACCAAAGTAGCCAATCAATATAAGAGTTACTTATGTTGATCTGATATTAATGCCAATAGATAATTTCTTAATCTTTCTTTGACCGTAAATCCAGTTCACGAGAGCTCTGGTATAGGTGATACCCGTAAGCATGGAAGTCAATAAGCCTAAACACAGAACCACAGCAAAACCGCGAACTGGCCCGGTACCGATGGCAAATAAAACAATCCCCACAATCAGTGTGGTGATATTGGCATCAAGAATTGTTGAAAATGCCCGATCGTAACCGGCATAAATAGCCGCTTGTGGAGACAGGCCACTGCGCAATTCTTCACGAATACGCTCATAGATCAACACATTCGCATCCACAGCCATACCGACGGTCAAAACAATACCGGCAATACCAGGTAAAGTCAGTGTAGCGTCGATAATAGAAAGCAAAGCCCCCAAAATAATAAGGTTTAGAACTAAAGCAATATCTGCAACCAATCCAAAAAAACGATAATAGACCACCATTAGGAGAAGAATAAGTCCCATGCCGACTTCAAGAGAAATAAGTCCGCGCCTGATGTTTTCTTTTCCTAAACTTGGACCTACGGTACGTTCTTCGACAGGATAAATAGCTGCAGGCAAGGCTCCTGCACGAAGAAGCAAAGCCAGGTTACTCGCTTCCTTGCTATCGGTAAGGCCTGTAATCTGAAAATTGTTACCTAAAGCACTCTGAATGACAGGGGCACTAATGATCCGTTCTTCGCGATGGGTAATTCGCTTCTGCTCACCATCTACATTTTGCAGATCTGTCTTTGTTTCAACAAAGACAATGGCCATTCGTTTACCGATATTTTCGCGGGTAATTTTGGTGAACATACTTTCTCCACCACCGCCAAGCTGAATCTGCACAGCTGGTGATGCAGTCTGTTGATCAAAACTGGAAACGGCACTGGTAATAGAGTCTCCACTCAAAACTACTTGCCGCTTCAGCAACATTGGCCGGCCATCCGTCATATACAGTTTACTGCCAAAAGGAATAGCACCTGTCTGTTTGGCAATTTCAGGATCATGCTCGTGGTCCACCAGATGAAATTCCAAAGTGGCTGTACCTCCCAGAATCTGTTTGGCCCTGGCAGCATCCTGTATCCCGGGCAAATCTACAGCAACGCGGGTAGCTCCTTGCTGTTGTACAACGGCCTCACCCACACCCAGTTCATTCACCCGATTGCGCAAAATACTCATGGTTTGTTCAATGGTATTTTGTCTGAGCTGGTTCAGTTCTGTGAGAGAGAGAGAAATAACGACTGAATTATTGTAATTTTTGACGTTGAAGGTAAATTCAGGAAACTTTGGCTTTAATTGCTGCACCGCCTTTTCCAATTCTTGAGAAGCACGGAATGCAACCGATACACCCGTGTTAGGAATATGACGAATACTGGCATAGCGGATACCAGCCTCTCGCAAGTCCTGACCCATATTTTTCATTAACCCTTCGTACCGGCGATTAATCACACTGTCAATATCCACTTCCAGTAAGAAATGAACCCCTCCCCGTAAATCCAGGCCTTGTTTCATTGGTGTTGCGCCAATCGATGTCAGCCAGGCTGGCGTCGATGCAGCAAGGTTTAATGCTATGGTATATTTGTCCCCTAAACTACGCTTAAGGGCATCTCTGGCGAGGATCTGAGTGTCTGTGGAAGAAAAGCGAATCTCGATTTGATCGTTGTTCACGGTAATTTTTTTAAAATCCAGATGGGCTTCATTCAGGATTTCCCGCACTTTTTGTTCGATTTGTGTACCATCAATGGCATTGTCATAGGAAATTTGTACAGCGGGATCTTCACTGTAAAGATTAGGAAGTACATAAATCAAACTAAGAACAGCAATCAAAATCAATAACAGATTTTTCCATAAAGGATATTTATTTTGCATATTTTTGTCCCTGAAACCGGATTAAAGGGATTTTATCGTGCCTTTAGGCAACACACTGCTTACGGCACCACGTTGCAAACTAAACTCAATACCTTCTGCTGGACTTATTTTTATATATTGCTCATCTAAGCCAACCACCTTTGCCAGAATTCCTCCTGAAGTGACTATCTCATCGCCTTTTTTTAATTTGCTTATCATTTCACGATGTTCCCTGGCTCTTTTATTCTGTGGTCTTATCAGCATGAAATAAAACAGGACAAAGATAGCGGCAATCATGATCAAAGAAAAAGTACCATCGGCTTGGCCTCCAGTAGCCGGAGTGGTTGCTGCAACAGCATCACTTATAAAAAAGCTCATTAAAATCTCCCGAAATCGACAATAACCTAATTAACGTGTTTTATGACAAGCTCATGTTAGGTTCTGTGAACAATAATTTTCACAGAGCGAAAATTTTGTTCACAGAACCTAGTTATGAAATCCATCAGGCTCCTAATATCAGGCAGCCATCTTACAATAAGCTTGACATAATATAGTGATTTCTTTCCGTCGTAAATGAGCAAATTCTTTTTTCAATGATTTCCGGATATTTTATTGAGAAGAAAATGGTTTTGGAAGACTGAGGTTAAGACTGAGGGGTCATAGCTTGCTGGATAAAATAACTGTTATGTTGAATCAAAAGTCGATGGCATAACAAAGGAGTGTGCTGAAGCAAGTGGTGTAAATAAGCACGACTGAATTGCTGTTCACATGTTGGGCATGTGCATTTCGAATCAATAAGCTCATATTGCTCAGCCACCCCAGACTCAGTCAGATTTATTTGTCCTTTTGTCGTATATACAAGCCCCTTATAAGCATCGCTTAAAGGGCGATCCGATTCTACAAATAAAGCACCTTGCTCTATCAGTCGTTTAATTTTACCTGGTTCAATGTCACCAAGCCATGCAAAAGGGAGGGGATCATGATAGCGTCTATCCATTTTTATTAGGGCAGGCGGATGCATTTCCGGGGTATAGTAAATTCCAAATGAGCGTCTGGTTTCAATCGTATCAAAATCTCTTGCAGCAATCAGGGGAAAAACAGACTCAGCAAGAAGCTCTTCCATGACCCAGTTTAAACGCTCCATACCTTCAGGCAAGACTAAATAATCCGGGGCAAGATGATTAACCAGCTGTATGCATTCTTTCAGGCCAATATGCAAGCCCGAACCGTCATAGGGAGAACGCAAGGTATAGGTCTCTTCGTTCAGAGGCATGGTCAGCAACTTAACAACAAACGTTTGTGACCAGCCCATAAAATCACTCAACTGAGTCATTTGTTTCAACACGGAAACGCCTGGTTTAAACAGCAAGGGCTCCAGAGAACAGGACAAAGCCGATAGGCCTGCCTCCTGCCAGTTTGCCGCTGTCAGGCAAGCACCGGCTCTTGTATCTATCGGCGGGACAAAACCGTATTTTTGATTGCTCATATACACTCACCTGCCATTTACCGTATTAGGTTATAACAATAAGCTGGTATCACCGTAACTGAAAAAGCGATATTGCTTCTCAATAGCCTCTTTATATAGAGCCATAGCGGTTTTATGCCCAATAAATGCCGAAACCAACATCAATAATGTAGACTCAGGAAGATGAAAATTGGTGATTAAACCATTACAGATCTTAAATTTATACCCTGGATAAATAAAAATATCGGTCTCTCCATAACGTGGATGCAGTAGACCATTATCGTCAGCCGCTGACTCAAGAGTACGCATCGCTGTTGTGCCCACGGCTATGATGCGTCCACCCCGCGCTCGTGTTTGATTGACTAAACTGCACAGCTCAGCGTCTATAGAGTAATGCTCGCTATGCATTTTGTGTTCCTTGATGTTTTCGCAACGAACGGGTCGAAATGTTCCAGCCCCAACGTGTAATGTTAAATAACCGATGTGAATGCCTTTGGCTATCAAGCGGCTAATAATGGATTCATCGAAATGTAAACCTGCTGTTGGAGCTGCAACCGAGCCTTCTTTTCTAGCATAAATCGTCTGATAACGTTGCTCATCAAGCAATTCCTCACGACGTGTAATATAAGGAGGCAGGGGGATATGGCCGACTTGATATAATACTTCAAAAACCTCCTTTTCTGAGACACATACAAACAAATCATCCTGACGTCCAGCGATTTCAATGATGAAATCATGATCAAGCCGTATTTGACTCCCTGGTTTAGGTGCTTTACTGGTCTTTATATGGGCTAAAAAAGTTCTTTCATCAACAATGCGTTCAACCAGTAACTCAATTTTACCACCCGTGGTTTTGTGTCCATATAATCTTGCAGGAATCACTTTGCTGTCATTCATGATCAATACATCACCGGTACGAAGAAAGTCTGGCAAGTCCTTGAATATATGATGACCATATTCCCCTGTTGCCCGAGAATACGTCAACAGTCTTGAATCACTGCGATTGGACAGAGGATATTGGGCAATAAGCTCAGGTGGCAAGTCAAAATAAAAATCTTGTTTTTTCATAATTAATAAAATCTAACAACAATAATTCACAGATTAAGGTCAAGCATTTTTTATGGACTCATTCGAGAACATCAAGACTTCAACATGTTCACTGTTCTTATAATAGCCGTTTTGTCCTTTCTAAACCACCAGCATCAGTAGACTAAAGAAAATAAAAAGTACGATAAATAATAAACGGATATATGTAAAAGGCCGGTGATGATGTTTTCTCTTATAAAACCAGTCAAAAAGGATCACTGGCGCAACGGTCATCAGAGACAAATTAATGATTTGTGCCGTTTTTCTCGCGCCCCATTCAAAAGGCAATATATCCATGAGTAACTGAATATCGAATTCAATCCATCGATGCACATAAAAAAGCATCAGTCCTACCCAGTATTCAAAATAAATAACAAACCAGGAAGCGATAAATAACGGAACAAAAAGTTTAACCCCGGGAATTTTTGCAAGTTTCTTTATAAATTCTGCAAACTCTTCTGAAAAAAAGACCACAATGGCGGCACTTAAAACCAGCAACACTAAGGTGAAGAACATAATCTTTCCCAAATGATTTCTGGATAATATTATTTCATTCAAAGACAATGAATTTTATCCAGTTTGTAGCAAAGAATTAAAATTATTGCCCGATATTCGCACAGTATTTTTTGGATAAAAAGCCGCAGATGCGAATATCGATATTACCGTTTCTTTACATTTATCTTTTCACATTCGTCTTTATTGTATTTATTTTTGTCACTAAAATAAACATATCATGCAATGATGGATAGATTTTATGACAAAAGCAAACAAAATGTTTAAAACAAGTTTATTGGCAACACTCTTCTATAGTTCAAATCTTATAGCTGCCGCTTATTTTCCAGTAAATATCAAAAATCAGACCAATATTGCAAGCGATCAAAATTTATATGTTTTGGTGAAAGCCAGCCTTTCAGGAAAAGATTGCATCATGTCTTTTGACGATAATGGCAAAGGTCAGTGTGAAATAATCTCTCCTGATACTCCCTTAAATTCCTATTCTTATCCTTTGTCAAAATTAACGGCTAATGAAGGCAAAGTAACCTTGTATTTGCCCCAGGTTGACTCCGGAAGAATCTATTTTTCCTTGAATTACCCGCTGGATCTGCACATCGATAAAAAGACCAATCGGATTGTTGATCCTGACGGTTTTAAACCGAGAGACAATAATTATTATACACTCTATGACAAAGTCGAATTTACCTTCAATAAAGATGGAACCTGGATCAATCCTACTGCCGTCGATTTTTTCTCAATCCCTATTACCATCGAACAAAAGGGCGCTGTCTCCGAGTTAAATAAAGCGGGATTATCCAAACCGCGTGCGGATATCTTACAGCAGGTGGAACAACAGTTTACCCAATACGACATGACCACAAACCATGAGTGGAATCACTTATTCTTAAGTTATGACGATACCATATTACGTTTAATATCACCTGGGAAAGCCATGATAAAAGGTGTCCCCAATACCCAACCCTTTGATCCAGATTACTTAAACAATGAATCACGCTACGGCTTCAGTTACATAGACAACCTCTGGGAGTACTATAAAACGCATACTTTACAAATCGATTGCAGCGAGATAGCTCCTTTCATGAAACTGGATGATTATCTCTT
The DNA here is from genome assembly GCF_004571175.1 of Legionella israelensis. Classification (NCBI taxonomy): domain Bacteria; kingdom Pseudomonadati; phylum Pseudomonadota; class Gammaproteobacteria; order Legionellales; family Legionellaceae; genus Legionella; species Legionella israelensis. The sequence goes on along the minus strand of NZ_CP038273.1, from coordinate 2,747,058 downwards.
CACTGGACGGGTGGAAAATGATCAATTTATTTTTTCAAATCAAAGCAAAACCAGCACGGTTGCTATTGCCAAACCAAGCCTTTCACGGGCATTTTTTGCCGGTGCTGGCGACAGTTTTGATGCGGAAAACAACACGCCCAAAGCCATTATCGTCCGCCAACTGACATCAGCCTTTGAAGTAGGTTTTCTGCCTGCTCCTGACAAAACTTTACTCAATCAAGAGTACTTTAAAACCCATAAAAACCATTATTATCAGAATAATGATTTATGGCCTTCAGTTGATCAGGGGCCTTGGTACGACTTATATTCCAAAGCTTTGCACAGTTTCAATGAGGCCATTTATACCTTTGCCTACGATGATGCCCTGGCACAAGATGGAACCTTGCATGATTCAAATGGCAACAATCCTTCACCGGTTACCATCAGCTTAGGCGACATGAGCGGCACCAGAATCATCGACCCCTATTCAGATCAAAACACATATACCGTCACACCTGTTATCGGCGATGGCTCAATCGTCATGTATAAGGGTCATCAACTTCAGTCCAATCAAGCCGAGCAGGATGTCACGATACCCATGCATGTTACGGTGAATGGTACTGAGGCTGACATCTACATTTCTCCGCAAATGGTCAGGCCGTTTTTTGAGGCGGCAGACGGTATTGTCATCAATAAAACATCAGAAAAGGCAGCAACGATCATTTTTCCTGGAAAATGAGTTTCATGAGTGTTTATAACTCATGCATGTTATGCAGCACAGGATTTTTTAGAAAATTTGGGCGCATTTTGGAATTTTAAAACACAGTTTACGTCAGTAAATGCATAATGCCGGATCACTTTGCTTCCAAATTCTCCCAACGCTCATAAAGCACCGCCAACTCAGATTCGTCTGCTGCAAGCTGCTGATTATACTGACTGATGTCTTGAGGGTCTTGTTGATAGAATTGAGGCTCTGCCATTTTCATCTGCAAGGCGGCAATTTTTTTCTCCAGCACTTCAATTTTCTGCGGCAACTGGGCCAACTCCCGTTGCTCATTAAAACTTAACTTAACGGAGGTATTTCGTGGCTTTACAGAAGGCTTGACGGATTTTTCCTTCAGCTCTTTCTTCTCAAAAAGATAGTCTTCATAACCGCCCACGTATTCCCTGAAACAACCTTCGGCCTCAAACACCAGAACGCTGGTTACCACTTGATTGATAAAAGCCCTGTCATGACTGATAAGTAATAAGGTTCCTGGATAATCCATTAAAATGGTTTCCAGCAATTCCAGAGTTTCAATGTCCAGATCATTGGTTGGCTCATCCATAACCAGTAAATTGACCGGCTTGGCAAAAAGCTTAGCTAATAGCAGACGATTGCGCTCCCCGCCAGATAAAGTTGAAATGGATTGATTAAATTGTTCAGGAGGAAAAAGAAATTCACGTAAATAAGTGGCTACATGTTTTTGCTGACCATTAATGCTCACATAATCAGCCCTGTCGGCTACGTTTTGCATTAATGTTTGCCCTTCATCCAGCTGGCAGCGTAATTGATCAAAATAGGCGATTTCAAGCGCAGTTCCTCTTCTTATTTCTCCTGAATGAGGTGATAGTTCTCCTAACAAGAGACGAATCAAAGTTGTTTTTCCACATCCGTTTGGACCGATAATGCCTATTTTGGCGCCCCGTGTTAATAATAAAGAAAAATCCTTAATAAGATAACGATCGTCCAATTTATAATGAAGATGTTTAGCTTCCAATACCAGCTGTCCAGAGCGTTTAACATCTAGTTCCATGGATTTGACCTTGCCAAGCTCTGCCCGCCTGTTTTTATATTGCTCACGCATAGCTTTCAATGCACGAACACGCCCTTCATTTCGTGTTCGTCGTGCTTTTATTCCCTGGCGAATCCAGGCTTCCTCATCAGCCAGTTTTTTATCAAACAAATTCTGCTGTTTTTCTTCACTCAGACGCCTTGCTTCACGTCGATCAAGATAGGTTTCATAATCACACTTATAGGAATATAGTTGGCCTTTATCAATTTCAACAATTTTATTGGCCACTTGTTGTAAAAATTCGCGATCGTGGGTGACAATAAGCAAACTTCCACGATAAGACTTTAAGTAAGATTCCAGCCATTCAATCGCTGCCATATCCAAATGGTTTGTGGGCTCATCAAGCAAAAGTAAATCAGGTTCGGCAATGAGTGCGGCGGCCAACAACGCTCGACGCTTCATCCCGCCTGATAATGAAACCATTTTCGCTGCAGGGTCAAGAGCAAGTCGGCTGGCCATCATGTCCACACGAGGCAATAAATCCCAGGCTTGCAATCTATCCATTTTCTGTTGACATTCGGCGAGTTCCTCCAGGCTCCCCTTAGCTGACAGGCGATAATATTCAGCCATCACTTCACCGGTTAAGCCTAGACTTTTCACTAAAAAATGATAAACACTCTCATTGGCACTAACCGGCACCTCCTGAGATAATCCTGCGACTCGCAAAGAGGACTGTCGATTAATTTGTCCGCCATCTATCGTTAAATGCCCTTGTAATAATTTGAGTAAGGAGGATTTACCGGCGCCGTTTCTGCCGATTAAAGCGATGCGATCCTGGGCTTCAATAGCCCAGTCTACCTTTTCCAGGAGGCAGTTACCGGCCAGATTCAAGGTTACACCATGTAAGGAAATAATACTCATTTACAGCGACTCATATCGATTGATTGTTCAAAGTAAGCGTTCAGCTCAGCCTGGGATGCTGTGAGTGTGGCCATCAACATAGAGTTGAGCTACTTACCGTTCAAGATAAAGTTTCAAAAGCTCTGATTCACAGAACCTAATGCTTAATGATCAATTGTTTATTTTTTTGAATCATATTGAATTGATTTAAAACATTCATTCCCATCAGTACCATCTTATCACGATCCCCGGGAATAATAACCGCTTTTACATTTTTAAGAGTAAACTTGCCAAATTCCAGTTTGTCCAAACGGGTCAGCATGCCAGTAATATTTCCACCGGCTGTTTGGATACGGACTGGATAGCGGCCAGTTAAATGCAGTTGATTTGCCAAAGTTTGCGGCACAGCAACAAGGCTTGCACCCGTATCAAGCAAAAAATGGACGGGTCTATCATTAATATGACCTGCCATTCGATAATGACCTTGCTCATCAGCATCAAGAATCAACTGCCCTTGTTGAATTCGATAACGGGGTTCATTCTCCTGACCGTAATAATGAAAGAACAGGAAAAGAAAAATAAAAAAGATCAACCAGGCCAATATAAACATGGTACGTCCCGTACGGGCGTACTGATCATTACTCACTTATGTACCTCTAAATCAACCACCCGATGGCTAACCACAAAAATTGACTCATCATCTGGTGCTTTCATCCTATTTTTACTTCATAGGGCCGTTTCTCACTACTGAGTAGACATTACTCAGTTACAATACCATTATAGCATCCATTTCAACCTGAGAATCACGAGGCAAGGCCGCCACCCCAATAGCTGCCCGAGCTGGATAAGGTTCAGTAAAATAACGGCTCATTACATCATTAATCAATGGAAAATGGCTCAAATCCGTTAAATACACATTCAGTTTAACGATTTTTGCCAGACTTCCGCCCGCAGCCTCACAAACAGCAGCCAGATTTTCCATCACCTGAGTAATCTGCGAACGAATTTCATCACTGCATAATTGCATGGTTTTCGGGTCAAGCGGAATTTGTCCGGAAAGATAAACGGTATTTCCTGTGCGAACGGCCTGACTGTACGTACCTATAGCTTGAGGTGCCAAACTTGTTTTGATGGGTTGCATAACCATTATTCCCCTTGTTTTTTTCGATAAAGACGTGTCACTACTTTATTCGCTCTCAAACGCCGCATAATTCGCGCCAAATGCGTTCTGTCTCGAACGCTGATGGAAAAAGTCACTGCATTATGTCGACCATCACGAGGATCAACATTAATGTTGCCGATATTGGAATCAGCCTCGGAAATGGTGGAAGCCAGCGCAGCAAGAACACCGCGCTGGTTAGCTACTTCTACAGTAATATCCACCCAAAATTCACCTTGCACCTGTTCATCCCAACGCAGAGAGATGAACTGATCAGGATTGGATCGGGTTTGTTTGATCATCGGGCATTCATTACTATGAACAATAATTCCTCTACCTTGTTGAAAACGCCCTACAATATTATCACCTGGAATCGGCTGACAGCATTCGGCAAAATTCACCACCATTCCTTCCGTTCCCTTAATTGCCAGCGGACGAGTTTTCAAACTTTTATCCAGCTCACCACTATCCTGTGAAATCATCAATCTCTTGGCAATCACCATTGGCATCTGATTGCCAATTCCAATGGCATACAACAAATCATCTTCCGTTTTATAGTGAAGATCATTCAATAAAACCTGCATAGACTCAGGAGGAATCTTTTCGTAATCGGCGGATAATTCTGAGAAGGCCTGTTCAAGTAAACGCTTGCCAAGCACGATGGATTCAGCATGTTGCTGGCTTTTCAAAAAATTGCGGATATTGCTTCGTGCCTTACCTGTAACTACGAAATTTAACCAGGTTGGATTCGGATGGGCTCCAGGGGCGGTAATGACTTCGACCGTCTGTCCATTGGTCAATGGTATACTCAATGGCACTAAACGACGATTGACTTTGGCTGCCACACACGTATTTCCCACATCAGAATGCACAGTATAGGCAAAATCAACAGGGGTCGCGCCTTTCGGCAGCTCCATAATATGTCCTTTCGGAGTAAAGACGTACACTTCATCCGGAAAAAGATCAATTTTAACGTTCTCAATGAATTCCAGTGAACTGCCGGTACTTCGTTGCATTTCCAGCAAACTCTGCACCCATTCTCTTGCACGAATCTGTGCTTCGTTGATTTCTAATCCTGAAGATTTGTAAATCCAATGAGCTGCCACACCATTTTCAGCCACTTTATCCATATCTTTTGTGCGTATCTGTACTTCCAGAGGAACCCCATAGGGTCCGAATAATGTCGTGTGCAAAGATTGATAGCCATTTGCTTTGGGGATCCCTATATAATCTTTAAAACGTTGAGGCACAGGTTTATAAGTGCGGTGCAATGCCCCTAAAGCCCGGTAGCAGGAATCAATATCTTCAGTAATCACGCGAAACGCAAATACATCGGTGATTTCAGTAAATGAGGCTTTTTTCATTCGCATTTTTCGATAGATGCTGTATAAATGCTTTTTACGGCCAAAAACATGTTGATAAGGTATTTTCAAAGCATCCATCGCCTGTTGCAGATCTTGTTCAATCTTTTGCGTCAGCTCCCGACGATTGCCTCGTGAGTGTTCCACGGCATTTTTAATGGCTCGGTATCGCATTGGATAAAGTGCCTGAAAACCTAAATCCTCAAGCCCTGTATAAATGGCATGCATGCCCAAACGATTGGCAATGGGCGCATAAATTTCCAGCGTTTCAATGGCAATTCTTCTTCTCTTCGCTGAAGGCATGACGCCTAGAGTGCGCATGTTATGTAATCGATCGGCGAGTTTAACGATAATAACCCGAATATCCTTGACCATGGCCAAGACCATTTTGCGAAAATTCTCTGCCTGAGCTTCCGCTCGGGATTCGAATTTAATTTTTGTTAATTTGGTGACCCCATCGACAAGAGCTGTGACCTCTTCACCAAATTTCTGCAGTAAATCCTCTTTACCGAGAGAGGTATCTTCGACGACATCATGTAAAAGTGTAGCCATAATCGTCTGATAATCCAGACGCATATGAGCAAGTATTAAAGCCGCAGCCACAGGATGAGTGATATAAGGTTCACCGGAACGGCGCATTTGGCCATGATGTGCTTTTTCAGCCACCAGATAAGCCTGATAACATTTTTCAATATGAGCTGGTTCAAGATAGGTCTTAAGTTCATCGCCCAGCTCCTTAAAGTAGCTCACGCCGCACTCCCTTAACATTTAACCTCATTACAAATGATTATGATTATCAGACCCCTTTTGAAACTCTGCTGCAGATGAAGAATCACTTTTTCGATAATACTCGAACCCTCATGTACTGAGGTACACTTACATTCTGCATTCCATGTCCCTCGCACTTCTCTTTGCAGTAGTTGCGAAAGAGGTCTATTATATTCCAGTGTATCCTTATACCGGAGAATTTTTTCCTGTTTCTTTCAAACACAGATACATCTTGCAACTCTATGAGCTCACCATGATATTGAACGGTTTTGAAAAACAGGAAGAAATCCTTCAGCACAACAAATAAAATCATCTGAAATAGAATCACCTGTTACAGCCTAACAATGCCGTCAGATGTTCCTGTTAGAGCCTCCTTCTATTATCTTAACTAAACAAAACAGACAGACTCTAAGTGCGACATAAAACCACGCGTGTTTTAACTCATGTTATGCAGCCCGTCTTTTTCACATCTTTCGCAAATATTTGCTAAAAAATAATACAGTGCTGCATGATATAAGTTATTCATTCTGTAAAAATGAAGGCCGCCCTGGAACATCTGACTGGCTTCATAAAAAACAGAACCTTAATATAATTTTAGTCCTTATCCAGAATCTCGGGGCCGACCAACCCTTCGGCAATCTCACGTAAAGCAACAACGGTAGGTTTGTCGTTTTCCCACTCGACCATGGGTTGTTCTCCGCGCACAGCTATTTCACGTGCACGTTTTGTTGCAACCATAACCAGTTCAAAACGGTTTGCGACATGCTCTAAACAGTCTTCGACAGTAACACGTGCCATAAATATCCCCCCACAATCAAAAAACCAGCCAGTAAAGTCAACACTTGACTTAACAATAACCAAATAAGTTCATTAAAGTCGCCATCAAACAACTAAACATCAATTCAGTTAATTTCAATAGCATACATTTACTCGACTTTGTGAATTTTACTACTTATGAATCACCGCCGCATCGACTGCGGTGTCCATCACCAGTATACTTATCAAAATTCAGGATTTTCCAAGACTTTGATAAATAAGACTGGCCTTTTTATGGACCCGTGGTCAAGCTACAGGAATTCGTAAATTTTTCACAAAGTCGAAATTTAATCATTCAATTCTTTAGAGAACAAATTCCTATTTTACTTGGAAGACAGTAGAAATGAAAGCAATTTTGCCTGTTCTAAGGCCTGCCTCTTCAGTCGAAGTCGATGAGCGATAACGATAGCCTGTAATTCAAAGGCAGCCTTCTCAAAATCCTCATTCACAATCAAATAATCAAATTCCCCATAATGGCTTATTTCTTTCTGAGCCTGTTTCATACGATCCTGAATAATCGCCACATCCTCTCGCTGTCTATCCGATAGTCGCTGTCGCAAAGCACTGAGCGATGGCGGTAAAATAAATATACTTGCCGTGCTGGGAAATAAATGTTTTATTTGCTGAGCACCTTGCCAGTCGATGTCCAGAATAACATCAATTCCTGCCTTTAAACGATTGTTGATCTCGTCTACGGATGTTCCATAAAAATAATCAAACACCTTAGCATGTTCAACAAAAGCATTTTCATTGATCATTTTTAAAAATTGTTCTTCATCGATAAAATAATAATCAACACCATTTTTTTCACCAGGGCGTTGAGGACGTGTCGTGTGTGATATGGATACTTCAATATTATCCAATGTCTTTACCAGTTTCTTAATCAGACTGGTTTTGCCTCCCCCCGATGGAGCAGCCAAAATAAACACATTTCCTGAAATTTGATCAGCCATAATATCACTCTATATTTTGAATCTGTTCCCGCATCTGCTCTATAAGCACTTTCATTTCTACAGCACAACGCGTCAACTGAACAGAATCGGATTTTGAACCCAAGGTATTTGCTTCCCTGTTTAATTCCTGCATTAAAAAATCAAGTCGGCGACCCGCTGCCTGTTCATGTTCAAGTACGAGGCGAACTTCATTGACATGAGTGTGCAAACGATCCAGCTCTTCTCTGACATCCATTCGAGCGATTAGCAGAGCCATTTCCTGCTCAATACGCGTATCTGTTACCGAAATGTCAACCGCTTTCAATCGTGTCATAAGCTTGTCTTTCAGTTGCTCATTGATGATGGCAACAAGACCATCGGCTTGTGAAATTTTTTCACCAAGATGGTCCAGGCGTTGTAGAATATGTTGTCTTAAAGCCTGTCCTTCTTTTTTTCTGGCTGTTATCAGTTGGTTTAGAGTTTCCTGAAAGATAAGCTTGGCTTGTTCGCTGAGCATCTCAGTATCAGGTGGATTCGCTTGCACAACACCTGGCCAGGATAATATCTGACTGGCGCTTAAATCGTTAGGTATGTGTTGCTCTGATGATAATTGTTGTGCAGCATCCATCAAGGCCGTGACTAATCCTTTATTCACAAGGATTGACTGCTTATCGGCACCGGTATCTGTATATTTTAGCTGACATTCAAGCTTGCCGCGACTCAGTTTATTACGAAGCAGGGAACGAAGTTCAATTTCCATAAAGCGAAAGGGTTCTGGAACACGAAACGATACATCCAAATATCGATGATTGACTGATTTGATTTCCCAGCATAATATGCTGTCGTCAAGCTGTTTTTGTGTTCGAGCAAAAGCCGTCATACTGTAAGTCATATCTATACTGGCCAGATTAACGTGCGGTGCACTATACCCCAAATTCATATAAATGCAAGCCGCTCATTTGACATTATGGACTGAATTTCTTATCTTTACACACCTGCATGTACAAACAAACATAACGCTTAATTCTTATAGCGCTTTTTCCAAGGACTTCATTATGAGACCCAGCAACCGAGAACCCAATCAACTGCGCCAAATCAAACTGACACCTCAGTACACTCATCATGCCGAAGGCTCTGTTCTTGTTGAATTTGGACAGACCCGTGTCCTGTGTAATGCTTCGGTAATTGACGGCGTACCGCGCTTTCTCAAGGGAAAAAATCAAGGTTGGATTACAGCAGAATACGGTATGCTACCGCGGTCTACTCACAGTCGTAGTGAACGTGAAGCCAGCAAAGGTAAACAAGGCGGAAGAACATTGGAAATTCAACGGCTTATCGGTCGATCTCTCAGGGCATGCATTGATCTTAAATCCTTGGGCGAGAATACAATAACTCTGGATTGTGACGTTATCCAAGCCGATGGCGGCACAAGAACGGCTGCTATTACTGGCGCCTGTGTCGCTCTGCGAGAAGCTTTAAACTGGATGGTGAAACGGGAAAAGCTCCGTAAATTTCCTGATTTTCAATATATTGCGGCCGTGTCCGTAGGAATTTATCGTGGCCAACCGGTTCTGGATCTGGATTATGCCGAAGATGTTCTGGCGGAAACTGATATGAATGTGGTTATGAATGAGGCCGGACACTTCATTGAGGTACAGGGAACTGCAGAAGATAAAAGTTTTACTCGCGAAGAATTAAACAGCATGCTGGAACTTGCCGAAAAAGGCATCCAGGAACTCATAGAAATGCAGAAAAACATCTGAGAATAAAGGCACTAGCCAGAGGGTTTAGCATCTCCCTTTCGCGGGTCAGTATTTAAAATACTGACTTATCAATGGCCACATCCCGGGCGGTCTGGGCTGTAATCAAATGTTCATTGACCAGTTGTTTAAGATGCTGATCAAGCGTCTGCATCCCTTTTGCTTGTCCAGTTTGGATAGAAGAATACATTTGTGCCACTTTGTCTTCACGAATTAAATTACGAATGGCTGATGTACACAACATGATTTCCAGCGCAGCCACACGCCCACCACCAACTTTCTTTAACAGAGTTTGGGCAATAACTGCTTGCAAAGACTCGGAAAGCATTGAACGAATCATGGCTTTTTCCTCACCAAGAAAAACATCGATGATCCGATTTATTGTTTTTGTAGCTGAATTCGTATGCAAGGTTCCAAATACTAAATGCCCTGTTTCCGCAGCCGTCATTGCCAATCGTATGGTTTCCAGATCACGTAACTCTCCAACGAGGATAATATCAGGATCTTCGCGAAGTGCTGAACGTAAAGCAGCATTAAAGCTGAGTGTATCACGATGGACTTCACGTTGATTCACCAGGCATTTTTTACTTTCATGCACAAACTCAATGGGATCCTCTACTGTCAATATATGATCATACCGATTCCGATTAATATAATCGATCACGGCCGCCAGGGTAGTACTCTTCCCGGAACCGGTCGGACCTGTGACCAACACCAGCCCTTTGGGAAAACTGGCAATTTCAGTAAACACGGGGGGTAAGTTCAAATCTTCCATGCTGAGAATATCAGAAGGAATCGTCCTGAATACGGCACCCGCGCCTCTTCCTTGTGTAAAAGCATTCACTCTGAAACGTGCAAGATTGGTGATTTCGAATGAAAAGTCTGTTTCAAAATTTTCTTCATATTCCTTGCGTTGCTTGTCGTTCATGATATCGTAAATGATTTTAATGACAGCCTTGTGATCCAGGGGAGGTACATTTATTTTTCTTAAATCACCATCCACGCGAATCATCGGAGGCATTCCTGCAGACAAATGCAAATCAGAGGAATTATTTTTTACGGAAAACGCTAAAAGCTCTGCAATATCCATATACTCATAGTCTTTTGAATATTCTTATGTTTTATAGATTAGCTTACCCAGCCAATCGCATCAAATATTATTATCAAGTTTCACTCAGATATGCCGTTTAAAACTGACTTTTCAAAGTTTCTTGGCTATAATTCCTTTGCTGCAGCGGCTAATGCAGTATTTTTAAATGAACGGCGTAGCCCTAAATCCTCTAATTTCATATTAACCATGACAAAGATAAGCGAACGTATAGCCAGAATAAACCAGATCATCCGCCAAGAAGAAGCCAACAGTCATAGACCGCCTGGTTGTGTGAGTCTGCTTGCTGTCAGCAAGGGCCAGTCCATTGAGAAAATCAAAAAAGCCTATCGCAGCGGATTGAAGGAATTTGCTGAAAATTATCTTCAGGAAGCCGAAAAAAAAATAGCAGCCCTTCAAGAATTGTCGATCCATTGGCATTTTATTGGTTCTGTCCAGAGTAATAAAACACGCGCCATTGCCAGCAAATTTTCCTGGATACACAGCATTGATCGCTATAGAATTGCTGAGTTACTGAATCAACATCGTCCAGATGACCATCCTCCGTTAAATGTCTGTCTACAAATCAATTTAACGGGGGAAACGAGCAAGTCTGGAATAGCCAAAGAACAATCCTTTGAGTTGCTGCAGAAACTAAGAACACTTCCCCGGATTAAATGCCGAGGATTAATGACAATCCTGCATACCAGCGCTACAGAGCAGGAGCAATATCTTCTGTTCACTGAACTTAAAAAGCTTTTGCAAGAGCTCAATCATCACCTGCAGCTAAAATTGGATACATTATCGATGGGAATGAGTAATGATTATATTTCAGCCATACATGCCGGCAGCACCATTATCCGGCTGGGGCAAGCCATTTTTGGAGAACGAGAAAAGAGGTCACAACAATGAATATAGCCTTTATCGGTTTTGGCAACATGGCTAAAGCGATTGCCCAGGGACTTCTCAACACAGACCAACATCATCTTTCAGCTTCAGCACCATCTTTGTCTGAAGGCTATACCATGGATATCATAAGAACTTATTCCGATAATGCCATCGCTGTTCAGAAAGCCGATATCGTTATTTTAGCCGTTAAACCGCAGCAAATGGCTGATGTACTAAAGGACATCATTCCTGTGATACATGAAAACTGTCTGTTGATTTCCGTAGCCGCCGGCCTTTCCCTATCCTGGTTAGGTCATCGATGTCATCCCAAACAGCCCATTATTCGCAGCATGCCTAACACACCTGCTGCCGTAAATGAAGCCGCAACAGCATTAATAGCTAATACATTAGCCAACCAACAGCAAAAAATATGGGCTGAAGAGATATTTTCCAACATTGGAATGGTGAAATGGATTGAGAGAGAAACTGATCTCGATATTTTGACTGCCCTTGCCGGTAGCGGTCCTGCTTATGTTTATAAATTTATGGAATCATTGGTTTCAGCAGCCGAAGAACTCGGACTAAATCATAAGGATGCCTATTCATTCACCTGCCAGACAGTTAAAGGGGCTCTTAAATTAGCAGAACAAACCAACCTAAACATTAAAGAATTAAGAAAAAAAGTGACATCTCCTATGGGGACAACAGCGGCCGCACTCGATATACTATGTAATGGTGAATTCGATACACTCATTTTAAATGCATTAAAAGCAGCGCAACAGCGCTCGATTGAGTTAGGCAAAGACCTTTAGGTTCCAGCGCTTTATTATTCTGGAAATGACATGAGCATTAGCACAGTGAATTCCCGTGGCTTAACCATGGCACCCATGAAAGCCAGAAGACTTACAGGTCCACGACCATGTCTTATACAATTATTAAATTTAGTGAAAAGTCAGATTTGAGCTTGTTAAACAAAATTACTTTGAAAAAACGCCGCATGGCTGTCTGTTTGAGCATTTTTCAAAGTAATTTTCGTTTAAGATCTGCAAAATTTGACTTTTCGGTAAATTGTATCCTGAAGACGTGTCAAGCCATGGAAATTCATTTACCATAGTCATTTACAGGAAAGATATTTACTTTTATTTCCATTTAGTTCCATTTAGTTCTTAACAGATGACGGAGGAATAATGTCCGGTTTTCAAGCAGTAGGTTTATTTTTAGTATCGATTTTTTTTACTCTTGTGATTTTCAGCTTATGGCTGCGGATAGCCATACGATTTTTCCGTATCAGTGCTATCAACCCCGCCAGTCAAATTATCTATAAAATAACAAACCCTATCGTTTTGCCGCTAAATCATATATTTAACATCGAATACAAAGCTTCAAATCGCTACGATTGGACAACGTTTGCTGCTCTTGTCGTTGTAGAATTTATCAAAATAATTATTGTCAGTCTGCTTGTATTTGGTGCATTAATACCATTTACTTTTATATTGGTTTATGTACTGGCTGATTTAATTATTCAGCCTTGCGATCTCTTGTTTTATATCATTTTGATTCAAGTTGTTTTAAGCTGGGTCAGTCCTGCTCTCCAGCATCCAGTATTAGATGTTATCCGTATCATCACAGCGCCATTTTTAAACTTTGGTCGAAAAATCATTCCCGATATTTCAGGCTTTGATTTCTCACCGTTCATCATCTTAATTATACTGAAAGTGATTACTCTTTTTATCAACCACTCACTCCCCTGGCGTTTGTTATAGAGCAAAATAAAGCATCAGGCTGCGACTCTTAAAAAAAATGGTGATTTGGCTATACTATATACAAGTCACCTTCACTCCTTGGATTGAATCATGAAACAAGCACCTCTTATTCTTCTGATTCTTATGATGTTGCCTTTGTCGGTTTTTGCTTTGGATTCCTATTATTGCCCAGGAAATCATAAATACATTAATACAGGGATGACTCAGGACGAGGTTATCAATGCCTGCGGGCAACCCATAAAAAAAGAGCAATCTAACCAACCGGTTACAGAAAAAGTGCCAGTAACTCAACTTATATATAACAATCAAGGTACCGGAGAAGCTTTTTATGGAGTGTGGAGTGTTCCAACCGGTTATGGCGGAGCAAGATTAGAAGTAGATATCATAAACAATAAGGTAGCTTCTGCGCGGATTAACGGCTCCTCAACCAATGCCTTTAGTATCTGTGGCAGCAGTGTGGAAGTTGGCAGTCCTGTCGCAGCCGTCTACAATACCTGTGGCAATCCTTCTCTCGTCAATAAAACGTACATTAACCGGATTCTACCAGGCGATAACAAAACTGAAATATGGACGTATCAGGCAGATCAATATCAGCCATCCGTTACCTTGACTTTTGTCAATGGAAGATTACAATCCATCGTCAAATAAAATTAATGGATAACTGTAAATGGCAGAGCATATTGATGATTTAACCGTTGCATTTAAGGAAAACGGCATCGAAACCACGCGTGAGTTGGATAAACATATCTTGTCTAAAGGGGCGTGGACAACCATCATTTTTCAATATCAAGACTGGGATAATGTAAAAAAGGAATTTGGACCAGTAAAATATACTATTCGCCGTTATCAAAAAAGAAATAACCAATATTGGCAAAAATCCAAATTTAATATTTCCAGTGAAGATCAGGCACGGAAAATCATCGAGGTGTTGGGGGAGTGGTTAACCAAGAAATAAGCCACCTCCTCTCGACAGTCAATGAAGAAACACCGGCAATCGATAGAATTACCTAATCCATTGTAATAAATTAAAAATGATTAACTCATGTTACGCAGCATAGTATTTTTTAGAAGACACGAGGCAAAAAAGACGAAGCGGCGTAACATGAGTAATTAAGGATTCCATATAATACAGCAATAAAAATATCTCAAGGAAAATATGCAATCCCTTCATTCAAAAAACATTATCTATGCCTTGGCTGGATTATGTTGCATGCTTGTTGGAGTAGGTATAGCCCGCTTTGCTTATACTCCCATCATGCCGTTAATGATTGATCATCATTGGTTAAATAAACTTGAAGCCGGCTATCTTGGCGGGATAAATTTTCTCGGTTATTTTCTTGGCGCAATCTTCGCCAAGTCGTGTACTCATGTATTAGGAGAACGAAAAGCCATACAATGTGCTTTAATATCCTGTGTGATCAGCCTTTTTTTATGCGGGTTTCCCATCGGATTCTATTGGTTGGATTTTTGGAGGTTTTTAGCAGGATTCGGAGGGGCATTATTGATGGTCACCACATCTTCGCTTATATTTTCAAATACCCCGGAAAAATTGAAAGGTATAACAGGGGGAGTAATATTTACAGGTATTGGGCTAGGTATCGTCTTGTCAGGAACTGTGATTCCTTACACCATTAAAGTTGGGTTAAGCTTTACCTGGTTTATTTTAGGGTTAATATCTTTAATAACGGGCTTGTTTGCCTGGTTTAACTTGCCAACTTCAAAAGATAGCGCTCAAGTTCCACATCCCAAAGCTCTGCAGAATAATAGAATGAACTTACCCTTCTTTATACTTGCAGGCGCTTATTTCTTATTTGGTATTGGTTTTACGCCACACACGCTTTTTCTTATAGAATATATTATAAGTAATCTCCATTACAGTACTGAACTGGCTGGTTTTAATTGGTCCTTATTTGGTATAGGGACTGTAGTAGGGACCTTGAGCAGTGGCTTGATTGCTGATCGCATCGGTGTTACGGAGTGTTTAATAGCCGCATATCTAATAGGTATTTTAGCCATTCTATTGATTATACTTCCGCATAACCCTGTTCTGATAATGCTTTCCAGTTTATTGATGGGAATGCTATTTTTAAGTATCGTTTCTCTTTCTTCCGCACAATTAAGCGAAATGGTTCCCCACCAGGACTATTCTTTGCTGTGGGGAATTATGACGGCTTTTTTTGCAGTAAGTCAAACTCTAAGTGCTTATGGAATGTCCTATTTAATTCACAAAATTCCAAGAGGATATGATTGGAGCTTCTTAATTTCGTTAACGTCTCTGGCAATAGCAGCAATCATGACAACAGCACTCATCAAGCGTTAAATAGGTCCTGTTCGTTTCTTTCGCATTAGGCCGCCTTGCATTTCATAGACTTAAGCTCCCTAGGCTCTGTGCACTTATCTTACCGGCTGCAAATCACCCAAATTTTCGCTACGATAAAAGATAAGTGCACAGAGCCTAGAGCTTTTGATACCAAGAGATTAGATAAATATGAGGCAGATTGCGGCTTACACGCCAAGTTGATAACTAGTTGTAAAAATCTACTAAACTTAATTTAAAAACTCATGTTAAAAATTTCAGGAGCATCAAGATGCGTATTCTTAATTATTTTGAAGTACTGAAAGAAAAAGAACAATTTCCTCAAGGCAAAACAAATATTAATATCCTTAAATTATTCGAGCAATTACCTGAGGCTGCTTTCGCATGTGGTTATCTTTCTCCGGCAGGAAAACAGCGTAAACATTGGCATAAAACAGGGATGGACATTTTTATTATTAAAGAAGGGGAAGGAATACTTCACACTGCAGATGTAGATAAAATGTCAGAAACGGCGAGCAATTTCGAAAACCATTCTGTAAAAGCAGGCGATATTTATTATATTGGTACTTATCAAGTTCATGCTTTGGAAAACAGCAGCGACATACCCCTTATTTGGCTCAATATAGCCCCTATCTCTCATGGACAGAGCGATATATTTTTTATTTAGGATCCATCCCCATACGTCTGCTTATAAAAATAAAGAAGTTGGAAATTCTGGCAATCGGAGAAAGACCTTATTAGAGTCAGCAAAAGAAAACCTCGACTTACGATTCTTAAATCAAGGACATATTTAGCTTTATTTACTTCTTTCGAAAATCAACTCCCTAATTTGATATCGCATAGGAATAAACACGGGAATTGCATCACCCAATTCTTTTAAGGATATCTTCTAATTCTCATACCAAACTACACTGACACTATTCTTTAATAAAACTGATATTTCCATCTCTTTCCAAATAAGCTTTTTTGATTGTCTCAATCCGCAAAATCTTATTTTTTCTTGCTTCTTCTAATAAATCTTCTTCCGTAATTTTACTTTCTTTCATATGCTCCCAATTAATCTCACCATTTTCTATTAATAACTGTTCTTTTCCCTTCAAAACTCGTCCAATCCAATCGGAATGATAGGAAATCAATGCAAATAATTTATGAAGCATAATGAGAGTAAAGGTAGTAAGTAAAGTTGGAATTAGTTCTGCTTTACCATTAATTATCCTACTTAGTAAGGAACCGATTAATATTATGATGACGAAATCAAAAGGTCTTTTAAGCCGAATCCTTGTCTTTGCTATTCTCAACAGAAAAATAGCATATAAAAATACAGCTACGCCTATTCCAATCATCTTTAATGATTCAAAAAGTATATCCATATATATATTTATTCTTCCTTCATTTAACTAAAGAAACGTGAATTCGATATAACTGGTCAAACGACAGCCACGAATGTTTTTTCAATATTCAAGGAAGGTTTCTTTGGCTTAAGTGCATAAGCTGCCAAACCAGCCAAGATATTGACCATAAAATTAAAGACAGAACGATGCCTTGAGTGTTCGATATTTGAAATATTTTTTAATTGGTCAATAACAGATTCAACAATGGCTCTTTTTCTCAACAGGACTTTGTCAAAGGCATCGAGCACTTTTTGCTTCATATTTTTTCTGACTTTGGTCAGTAGTTGCAAGCCTCTTTCAGCAAGTTTCTCGGTCAGATTTTGGGAAATATATCCCTTATCTCCAATCATTTTACCCAACAGATTTTTACTTAAATCGGGCACAACCGTTCGGTCATCTGTTCGGCTTGAGGTTATTTTAAAAGCCATTAGCTCACCTTTATCATTGGCCACCAAATGAAGTTTAAAACCAAAATACCATCCCATAGTTGATTTGGACTTCTCCGCTAACCCCTTAAATGTTTTATTCTGTTGCGCTCTTTTAACGTGGCAGACCTCAATAGGGGTTGAGTCTACGAAATAAATGCCAGTTAGAGTCTTTGATTGATTGTGGCAAAATGCCGTTAATGGCACTATACAAGATGGCATCAGCTCAGTCATTCTGCTATAGCTGACCAGTTTTGGGAAATAGGGACGTAAATCTTTCTGCAAAACATAAGAATAATAGCTTTTGAAGTTTCGATAATTGGATTGGTGGTAGTGTATCACTATCGTCATTATTTCGGACATAGACAGGCTACAGGGTTTCTTCCTGACTTTGCCTGAAATATTTATAAGTTGCTGCTCAAAGATTGGTAAAAACTTTTGACAAAAATCATCGACAATACAGAATAATTCGACTAACTTATCCATTCCAGGCCTCTTGTATCCTATTACTGTTCTTAGAAAAAACAAATAAGATCACAAAAGGTCTGGGTTTTCAATATATTTTCTCTTTGCAGGATAATCCTTAAACAGTTACATCGAATTCACGTTAAAGAAGCTATTCCTTTTTACAATTAATTGAAGAAGTTGTCTATATTTAAAAAAGTTAATTAAAAGAGTCTGCTATATACCAAAAGGAGATAGATATGCCATGGACGAAATCAAACTATCCAGATTCAATGAAAAATTTAGATACTTCAACTAGAAATAAGGCAATTGAAATCGCTAATAAATTACTTGAAGAGGGGTATGAAGAAGGTCGCGCCATAGCGATTGCAATCGATCAGGCAAAAAAAGAACAAAATTCAAAATAAGTTATGAATTAAATCGACGGCCAGGTATAGCATCTGATCGTTTAACTGTTTATCCGTACAAAAAATTTTGGCAGCATGAAGCCCCATGCAAAATGGTATGTGGACATGATGTGTTCATATAATAATATTCTATTTACACTCTTCCCATCAAAAACAGAAGGATCAATATGAGTAACAGCAGCCCTATCCCGCCACTCGGATAATATCCCCATCCACGACTATAAGGCCAGGCAGGCAAGACGGCTATTAACACCAATATTAAAATAATTAAAAATAATAAATCCATCATACTCTCCTTATAAAATAATATTCCTTTCTCCTATAATAAAGATTAGTCCATAAGTTAATTTATACAATTTAGTTGGCTCATAGGGGCTGAAAAAAACCAAATTTGCGATCGTTTCATATGTCGATAGAAATTTATCGTGAATTCGATATAACTGGTCCGATTTTTCCGATTTTTTTGAAATTTATTCTTTAATATTTTATAATCCCTTACCATATTGAATTCATAATGAACAAAAACATGAGGTTTAAACGGATAGCCCTGTTCGGAATCATTCTCCTTGCTATTATCACTACAGCTTATTCTGTATTTTCAAAAAAACCTTCTCCACCCCCGGCGATAGAAAATAAACCGGTTTCAGTAGAAACCAGTCCTGTTGTTGAAGCAAGGTTTGCTGATCAGTATGAAACGCTCGGCAGCCTCAACAGTACGGACAGCATCGATATCAGCTCTGAATTAGCAGGCCAGATTTCAGCCATTCACTTTAAGCCGGGTAATCGAGTCAAAAAAGGTCAACTCTTAATTCAACTGGATGCAACCATTTATAAAACGGAATTAGCTTCTGCCGAAGGCAATCTGAAACTCAGTGAAATGAATTTCAAACGCACCCGTGAATTGGCAAAACGTCATCTTGCTTCTGAACAAGCTTTGGATCAAGCCCTTGCTGACTTAAAAGAAAAGGAAAACCTGGTCAAAGTTAAACGTGCTCAGGTTGAAAAACTTAATTTACGTGCACCATTTACCGGCATCCTTGGCTCCAGGCAAATCAGTATCGGGCAATATGTCAATGTGGGCCAACCCTTAGTACACCTGGTTGCCAATCAACAACTACGGGTGGAATTTCAAGTTCCCGAACGCTATCTTGGCCAACTTCAAAGAGGTCAGAAAGTCTCTGTGGTATCCGAAGCTTTTCCTGATAAACACTATACCGGTGTCGTCAATTACATGGGTCCTTCTATTGATAAAGATACACGCACGGTCGCGGTTGAAGCATTGATTGACAATAAGGATCATCTTCTGTATTCAGGATTGTTTGTTCGTATCACTCATCAGTTTGGCAACGAAAAAAAACGTCTGTTGATTCCTGAAGAAAGCATTATTCCAACCATTAACGGTCAAAAAGTTTTTGTGCTTCGAAATCATAAAGCCGTTGCTGTGAATGTCATTACCGGTACACATCATGCCGATATGACTGAAATTAAAGAGGGACTTGTGGCCAGTGATATTGTCATTGTCAGAGGACAGCACAAATTAAAAGATGGCAGTCTGGTCATCGACAGTAAACAGGCTTAGGAGATATTAAGTGCGTTTATCTCAATTTTTCGTTCAACGTCCTGTTTTTACCATTGTTTTTACTTTTCTTTTGATGATTGCCGGTCTTTTAAGCTTTTCCGGACTGGCTTTAAGGCACTTACCGGACATTAATAAAGCAGTTGTAAACATCAGCACAGAATATGAAGGTGCAAGTCCTGAGTTGGTTGAAAAAGAAATCAGCATTCCTATCGAAAATGCCTTGTCCGGTATTCCCGGCATTGACAGTATTAATTCAACCTCTAAATTAGGTAAAAGCTATATTACGGTTGATTTCCAATTGGGAACCGATGTCAATGAAGCCGTGAATGATATTCGCAATAAAATGTCCGCCATCCAACGCAAGCTGCCCTTAGGCAGTGACGCCCCTTCCGTCAGAAAAAACGATGCCAATGCCAATCCTGTCATGGTATTGGGCTTTGAAGACAAACAACGTTCTGCTTTGGATATCACGGATTATGTCAATCGTTTCATCAAACCTGTTATACAGGAAATCAACGGTGTCGGTGAAGTGAGTTATTACGGTGCGCGGGAATATGCCGTTAAAATAGCTATTGATCCGGTAAAAATGGCCGCCCGTAAAATCACGGTTTCTGATATTAAAAAAGCACTTACTCAACAAAACATTGATATTCCAAGCGGACAAATTCAGAGTAAAAACCGTTATTATACTGTCGTCACACAGGCACGTATCGATAAAGCCAAACATTTTGCTGATTTAGTCATTACTCGAAAAAATAACCACCTCATTCGTCTTTCGGAAGTTGCCCAGGTGAATATCGGCAATGAAAACGAAGAAAACTTGTTACGTATAAATGGCAAACCGGCTATAGGCCTTGCCGTTCTTGCTCAATCTACCGCAAATCCTGTCGATGTCGCTCAACGAATTTATGAAACGCTTAAACAACTGCACAGCAGTTTCCCAAAGTCGTTTAAAGCCTCTGTTGTATTTGATTCTACTTTATATATTAAACAATCGATTTATCAGGTGTTTAAAACCTTTCTTGAGGCCGTCCTGTTTGTTGCTCTGGTTGTTTTTTTGTTTCTTGGCGATCTGCGTTCTGCCTTAATCCCCATTGTGACGATACCTATTTGTCTTGTTGCCACGTTCTGGCCAATGCAATTGCTTGGTTTTGATTTAAATACCCTGACATTATTGGCGATGGTTCTTGCTATAGGGCTTGTTGTGGATGATGCCATTGTCGTTCTGGAAAATTGCCATCGTCATATGCAACAAGGTAAATCAGCCATTAAAGCGGCAATAGAAGGCAGCCAGGAAATCACTTTTGCCATTATCGCAATGACCATCACACTTGCTGCGGTCTACGCTCCTATGGGGTTTGTAGATGGCTTTACCGGCAAACTTTTTTTACAGTTCGGTGTCAGTTTATCACTTGCCGTTCTGATTTCAGGTCTTGTGGCCTTGACTCTGTCACCAATGATGTGCGCAAAATTACTCAAGTCTCATAAAAATCGCTATACATTGTGGCTGGATAATTTTTTTAATCATCTTGCCCATTGGTATCAAATTAGCCTGCAATATGTTTTAAAACAAAAATTATTTTTCAGTCTTTTAATTCTTGTCTGCCTTCTAACAGGCGTTTACTGTTATCAACATATCAAAGCTGAGCTGGCGCCGCTTGAGGATCAATCCTATATCATCGCTCCTATATCTTCGCCAACAAATTCCAGTACGGCCTATACGGATAAATATGCCAGGGAACTAGAATCCATTTATGACGCCGTGGCTGAAAAACAAACGTATCTAATGTCCGTCAGACCTTCAGGGGCATTTTCCTTGCTTAAACTTGTTCCTTGGGAAAAACGCCAGCGCTCACAGCAACAAATCAGTCAGGAGCTGAATAAAAAAATGGAACAGCTCACCGGTGTCAGTGTGTTTCCCGTCACACCTCATCCCTTGGGGCGAAACAGCAATAACAGTCGTTTCAGCTTTGCTTTATTAGGCCATACCTCCTATAAACGCTTAAACTTGATCAGCAATGATGTCATCAAAGCATTAAATCACATACCTGAATTACGACAGATTAAAAATAATCTGGTTTTAGACAGTGAGCAAATCAATATTGATATTAACCGCCAGCTTGCAGCAGATTTACAAGTTAATCTGGCAGACGTAGCTGAATTACTTTCTACCACGTTGGGAGGAAGCAATCCTGTTAATTTTAACTACGATGGCCAGGCCTATAAAGTTATCGTTCAACTGGATCAAAGCCTGAGGCAGGATGTATCTATCCTTAATAGCCTGTATGTACAGAGTGAGCGAAAAGAAATGATTCCTCTCTCAGCCTTGATTCAAATGAACACCAGTATCGGACCAGATGCTCTACCCCATTTAAACCGTATGCGCACAGCAACGATAACCGCTGAATTAACTGAAAATGCACACATGGATAAAGTCATTGCGAAAGTTGAACATGTTTTACAACAACAATTACCCAGTGACATTCAATACCGTTTCACTGATGGCGTTAAAGATTATCTTGAATCATCAGGGCATAGTCTTTATGCTTTTGCCCTGGCATTGTTATTCATATATCTGGTGCTGGCCGCTCAATTTGAAAGTTTTATCGATCCTTTTATAGTCTTAACCACCGTTCCCTTATGTTTAATTGGCGCTCTTTTTACCCTTTGGCTATTTAATGGAAGCTTAAATATCTACACAAATATTGGAATGGTAACTTTGATTGGTTTAATCAGTAAGCACGGCATTATGATCACAGAATTTGCCAATCAGTTAAAACAACAAGGAAAAGATAAGTTATCCGCTACAGTAGAAAGTGCCACGATACGATTAAGACCTATTTTAATGACCACCAGTGCTATGATATTAGGCGCCATTCCTTTAATACTTGCCACAGGAGCCGGTAGTGAAAGCCGTGAGCAATTGGGCTTTGTCATTATTGGAGGATTAGTGGTCGGTACCTTTTTTTCGCTATATCTTGTTCCCATGATGTATCTGCTGTTCTCAAGACAAAAACGGCAGACAGAATCGACAGAGACACAAATCATTCAAAATCAGGACATCTCCGTTGACACCGCGTAAATCTTCCGTGTTCTATCTGTTTTTTTACAAAATTTTACATAATAAATGCAAATAAATAACCTCAAAAATCAAATATTAATCATTCTGTACTAAAATAAAATTAAGACGGGTTAACGGATGGAACATATGAATAAAACAGACGAAGCGATGCAAGTTTCCAATGTGCGGTTATTGTCTGCCGTGTATTTTGGGCTTCTTGCCATCATTGGCACTATCATTATTGATACTGTGTTATATGTGTTGGGTGTGGCTGAGCTTCTACCTATTTTTCAGTCCATTCTTTTTGCCGTGATTTTAGCATCGATATTTGGCGCTCTGTTTGCCAATAAGATCATCCATTGTAAAAGACCTTATAAATTAAAAACCTTTGGCTGGGGATTTTTAATGGTTATTCTTGCCTTACCCATATATAACCTGGCACTCATATTTTTTATCTATCAACAACATACCGAAGCATTTGCCGTTACAACTCCCATGCAGTATGTCTATTTATACTTTATTTATCTGTTTTTTACCTTTATTCTGGCAGGTCTCTGGTTGGCCATTGTTTCAGGATTTGCAGCTATGTATCTGCGCGGCCGTCTGGCTTATGATATTTTGCATTCTCAAAACATGAACCGCGTACTTCCCGTAGAGAAAAAAACAAAAATGCACCGCTCAAGCACGCCGCACCGTGCGAAGCATTCTCATTAAGGAATCAAATATTTACTGATGAGGGACTTTCCCTGAATAGTTAGAAAGTCAGCCATGTTTTGCGACACTGTTTTTAACCGCCTCTTTTTGGTATTCTTTCTCAACAGGATTTTCAGTTCTCTGGCGTGTTGAGATCGCACCCGCTTACTTAACTAAATCTTTTAATCTTAGCGATTTTAAAAAACAGCCAACTCAATAAGGCTCAACGTATTTATGCTGCAATTGATTGAAGATAAAACGGTTCTCATGGAATTGCTTTTGCAAGGCAGTTATGTCATAACCCCTAATAATCGTTTAAGTCTGAGCCTTATCAATGATTATTATCATAATATGCAGCAGGCCACTGTTGCCAAGCCGCATTGCCTTCCATTTGCCGCTTTTATCAGACAAATACATCAACGATTACTTCTCAACGACAGGCTTCCAGCAGCAAGTCCCATCTTACTATCAGGTCCTCAAACCCGCTATCTTTGGGAACAGGTTCTCAAATCTCAAGCTGATTTTACTTACAGCAAGGGTCTGCTCAATACCGTCATGGATGCATGGCGTACATGTCTGCAATGGCAGCTATCCCCTGAAGATGAAAACTTTAAACAAACACCTCAATGTGAAGAGTTTCAACAATGGTGGCATGCTTTTAATAGAAAATTAAAACAGTTAAATGTACTGCCTGAAGAGCAACTCACTGACTATTTGATTTCAACAGGTTTTTCCTTGATCAGTCAGCCGTTAATATGGGCCTGTTTTGACAATTTCACTCCTCAGCAACAACTTTTGCAAAAACATTCAATACAGCAAGGTATTCAGAATTATATTTACGATCTGAGTTCTGATATTGAGTTCTGCAGTGAGCAGTTTATTGCCAAAGACGAGGAAGAAGAATGCACTCAATTGATTCAATGGCTTTTAGATCGTCTTGATAGCGGGGAGAAGAAAATTGCTGTTGTTGTTCCTGACCTACAACAACGCTCACGTACTTTGCAGAGACAATTCAAGCGTCATATCAAGGACGATGTTTTTAACTTTTCCCTGGGACAGTCCCTAAATCATTATCCCTTAGTGACTCATGCATTCATCTGCCTCTCTCTAAATTCCAGACATCTCACTCATCATCAGGCACAGGTATTGCTGTATTCTGCTTATCTAAAAGGTTCTGACGGGGAATTTCATCAAAGAACACAGGCAGCTCAGGATAGTTCTCTACTACGTGAAAAAAACATTGCTTTATCCCAGTGGATTAAAACATTCCGCTATCAGCTTCCTGTATTAACCTCCTGTCTGGAGCAACTAAACAATTACCCCATAAAAGCAAGCATTGATGAATGGATAGAGCTTTTTGTAAAACGACTGGAGATTCTCGGTTTTCCCGGAGACCTTCCTCTGAATTCTGAGAACCATCAATGTTTCCAGCGTTTTTTTGAACTTTTTGATTCTTTCAAACAACTCGCTTTGATTTCTACCACACTTAGTTTTCAGGAAGCTTTCCAGGCCTTGCGTGATTTGGCCCAACAAACCATTTTTCAGCCCGAATCAAAAAATAAACCGGTCCAGGTACTGGGTCTTTTAGAGGCTTCCGGTTGCGAATTCGACAGCCTTTGGTGTATGGGATTAACGGATCAATGCTTGCCTGCCAAAACACAGCTCTCTCCTTTCATTCCTTATCCTCTGCAACGTGAAAAAAACATGCCGCACAGCTCTCCTGAGCACGAATGGCAACTCGCGCTCAGGCTGCTCCAACGCTTTCAACGAGCCAGTAAAAGGACGGTTTTCAGCTACCCTGAATTATCCGGGGATACACCCAACTTGCCCAGCCCCCTAATCACTGAGATGGCCAAATTTATCCCTTCTGTGGTTTTGACGGAGCAATCAAGCTTACCGCCCCTAAATATTCTTAAAGAAAATTATGTTATCCCCTTACAGCCCGATGAATTGATTTCAGGAGGGACAACATTACTTGCCAATCAGGCTAAATGCCCCTTTCGTGCATTTGCAGCACATCGTCTAAGGGCCAAGCCTGCTAACCGACTAAAGGATGGTTTGGATCCACAGGAACGCGGACAGATTGTTCATAAAGTGATGGAAAAAATATGGCGTTCACTGGGCAATCAGCAAAAACTATTATCTCTTGATGAGCAAGCATTACATCAATGCATTGAGACAGCTATCAAAGATAGCTTACGTATTTTCTTCATGGATAAAAATGAGCTTTTTCCATCCTTAATGAAGGAAGTTGAATTAACTCGTTTGAAACGATTGATATACAGCTGCCTTAGCTGGGAAAAACAGCGCCCTTCTTTTACGATAGAGGCCCTTGAAAAAGACTTTATTTTCCGTATTCACGACCAGGATTTCAAAGTGCGTGTGGACAGAATAGATAAACTGGAAGATGAGGAAAAATGGGTTATCGATTACAAAACCACCATCCCAGCTGGTCAACCTTGGAATGAAGACAGGCCCATAGAGCCGCAATTGCTTTTATATGCTTTATTGGATGAGGCCATCAAAACATTAATGTTTATTCAGCTTAAAGCTGGCCAAATCACCAGTAAAAGTTTCAGTGAAAAAGATTTGAATATTCCTCATAACCGTAGCCTGAAAAACGATGAGTCCTGGTCGAAGCAGCGAAAACGCTGGAAGAAACTATTGGATGATCTGGTAAAAGAGTTCAGTGACGGTTATTGCGCGCCCCACCCCATCCATTCATCCATTTGCACACAATGTGATTTTCAAAGTTTATGTCGCTTGACCTCCAAGTAAGCGATGAACAAAAAACAAACTATATTGTATATTTTTAATCAATATGTTAGCATCGAGCTCAAACAATACCCCTCGGATACCAGAGAAGTAAAATAAGGTGACTCATATGCGAAGATATAAAAAATCTGTTATACCCGTTCCAGTCGACCCTGAAAAATGGCAACCTTCCCCAGACAAGACTCAACAACTTGAAAATCTTATCAGGTACCGTTTTGATAATAATGTCAAGAACGATTTAACGGATTCGCAATCCCCTGAAACAAAAAAACCTGTCAGTCTCGATAGTCAATTCATAGAAGACTGCGCCAGAATTGCCGCATTTCTTATGGACAAACAGGCTGTATTAGCTCAGTTGAAAAAACTTGACAGCTTGCTGGAAAGCAAGAAAAAAGAATTCGATGACAAACTTCCTGTCTCTGTTTTAAGAACGTTTCTTGAAGAGGAACTGGCAAAATTTGGTTTTCAACCCCATTTTGGAAAAACATTGGCTAATGTCCGCCCAGAATTATTTCGCGCAGCCATTTCCAATGGTCTTTTATTAAAAGACGCAGCCATTGGTGATGCTCCTCATGGTGAATTTACTCATTTAATACAGTGGTTAGTCATTGCCTGGCAACAAGAAGCCAGTCATTTTCTAAATAAGCCAGTTATAGACCTCTTTAAACAGCTTGGCGATGAAAGCTCGGTTTACTATCGTGATCCTCCATCATCCATTGATAAAGAAGGCAGTAGAGAAGAGAAAAGTTTATGGGATATCATTATAGACAACGAGGGAGAAAATGATTTTCGATCCCCTGAAGCATTTAATTTATTTATGCTTGAATCAAGCGATCTCTCTACTTTAGGCGAGTTGTTACAAAATCGAATGGATAAGCGAACGAGGGATATTGAGAAATTTGAAAAAAAATACCGAGAGGTTCAATCGCTAAGTTCGCCCCGCCTGTTTTACCGTAAAAATAATAACATTCCCTATGTAGGAGGAAGGTTAGAAGGCATTTTAGAGCCAGAGGATTGTAAGATAAATTTTAAAGCCTCCTAGGTCCTGACGTTAACGGGAGTGACTTGAGGGTTAATACATTTCCAACTAAACTACGTAAGCCTATGATCGCTTTTAAAAAGGAAAAAAGCTTATGGATATATTAATTGCCGGTGCTTCGGGATTTATTGGCCAGGAATTAGTAAAAGCTTTAAAAAATCATCACCAAATCACTGTGCTGGGCAGAGACAGCTCAAAACTGCAGGATAAATTCTCCAAGGAAATAAAACAATGTACCTGGGATAAACTGGATGAATTGAAAGCAAAAAACTATGATGCCGTCATTAACCTTTGCGGTCATAATATTTCAGCCGGACGCTGGACAGTAGAAGTCAAGCAGAAAATCATCGACTCTCGCGTCGATACGACAACCTCATTGATCAACTGGGCAATCAGCCAAAATGCCAAACCTCATTTTTATTGTGCGAACGCCGTAGGTATTTATGGCCTACAAAAAAATGGCGATAAAGAAACCTTTAATGAAAACAGTCCAATTGAATTTGAGCATCCACGTGATTTTCTCAATCTGGTTGGAGCACGTTGGCAACAGGCCACTCAATTGGCGATTGATCATGGCATGAATGTAACCATTACCCGTTTTGGTGTGGTCTTGAAAAAAGGCAAGGGAATGCTTAAAAAGTTAACTCCCAGCTATTATTTGGGCTTGGGCTCAGTTATCGGTGACGGCCAACAAGTGATATCCTGGGTTCATTTGGATGATGTGGTTCATACTTACCTTTTTTTGCTGGAACATCCTGATCTCATTGGCGCGTTTAATATCACCTCCCCTTATCCGGTAGAACAAAAAGAATTTGCTAAAACACTGGCAAAATCCATGCACAGACCACTGTTATTAAAAACACCTGCTATAGTTATTCGTCTTTTATTTGGTGAAATGGGCGATTGTTTAATCAATAAGGGTCAGCGTGTCGCAGCAAAACGTCTGATTGAGGCGGGATATCAATTCCGCTATCCAGAATTGAAAGATGCCCTAACACATGAATTTGAATAAAAGTATTGTCGATAAAATTGACCTGCTGAAGAAGCTGAATTTCAGATATAGACATCTGCAGCAAAATTGAGTTAAAACTATGTAATAAAAAAGAAAAGGATTACCGCATAATGACAAATCAGATTGATGTTTTGGTCGTCGGCGCAGGACCTGTGGGTTTATTTTGTGCAAATGAGTTGATCCGACATGGATTAAATTGTCGCATTGTTGATAAAAAAAGCGGTTTAAGCGTTAAATCCAAGGCATTGGGAATACATATCCGTACACTTGATGTATTTGCCGACTGTGGTTTTCTTGATGAAGTTTTGGCTCAAGGGCATCAAGTAAAGGGAGTGATCTTCAAATCCAAAGGCAAAGAACTAATCCATGCCAGTTTTGAGGATATCGAAGCTAGCCGACATTATTTGATAGATTTGCCGCAGAATAAAACAGAAACCATTTTATATCAGGAATTACAGAAAAAAGGACTGGACGTTGAATGGAACACTGAACTTGCTGACTTTAGTCAAGCTGAGGAAAAAATCAAAGCTATCGTTAAAAAAGCAGATGAGAAAACGGAAACCATCGAAGCCGACTGGCTTATCGCCTGTGATGGAGCACATAGCACCGTTAGAAAGCAGACTAAGGCTGATTTTAAAGGCGCTGAATATAATAAAAACTGGTGGCTTGCTGATTTATTTATAGACTGGGATGTGCCGGGTGATTATATGGCCATTTATGTCAGTGAAAAAGGACCTCTTGCCTGCTTCCCCATGGGTAATAAACGCTATCGACTGGTCATGACTGCACCGGAAGGAGCTACGAAAGATCCCTCAATGGAAGACATGAAAAAAGCCTTTGAGGAAAGATGCTCCGATAAAGCCAAGTTAAGCGATCCCATTTGGCTGAGTCAGTTTTTTATTCATCACCGACAAATTGAACAGTATCGTCATAACCGTATTTTTTTTGCGGGTGATGCTGCTCATATTCATAGTCCAATGGGTGGACAGGGATTAAACACCGGTATACAAGACATTTACAATCTAGTATGGAAACTCGCCCTGGTACAAAAAAAGCAGGCTAATCCAAAACTTCTTGACAGCTATCAGATTGAACGGCATCCCGTGGGTGAAAACGTATTGAAAAAAACAGACCTCATGACCCGTATGATATTACTAAAAAATTCTTTTGCGGTAAGTCTGCGTAATTATATAGCCAAGATGTTACTTTCCTTTAAACCGGTTAAGAGAATATTCATGAAAGACATGGCTGAACTGACCATTTCATATGCTAAAAGTCCTATTGTTACCGAAAATGGTCGCATCAGTACTATTAAAGCAGGCACCTACTGCCCGGAACTTCTTTTTATTGAGCCGGCCACCCGTGCATCTATATCCAGCTTTGATATTTTAAAAGGTACAAAACATCATCTCTTGCTCTTTAGCGGCCTTAACCAAAAACCAGAGCCCCTTATTGAACTGGCAACTAAGCTCACTCACCGCTACCCAGAAGTCTTGACCACACATCTTATTTTGAGTCAGCCTGGGGACGAAAAAGGTTGGCTAGGCCAGATATGGCATGATGAAGGACAAAAAGTCCATAAAAAACTGGCTTTAAACGATCCGGCGCTCATATTTATTCGACCGGATAAATACGTTGGGCTTATTCAGAATCCTGTAAAAGAAAAAGAGCTATTTAACTATCTGGAAAATTGGTTGTCTGCCAATCATTAATTGCGAAAAACTACTGGATAATTGATAATGATAACTTTTAAAGAGTAATGGACTGGTCATGTCACTCAAAAAAACAATAATGCTATCCCTTACAGGACTATTGATTTGTTCCCTGACAAGTTGCTTTCGGCCTCCTCACAATCATTTTCAACATTATCCTTTCACCTTATATACTGGCTGCTGTGGAAAAGTAACTTCCTCTATATTACGCAGAAATGACCGTCTTGCGCTGATCAAAGAATTGCAGAATCAGGATATTCAATTTGTACAATATGGTGATACTAAGACCTTGATTGTACCCACTGATAAATATTTCAGATTTAATAGTGCTCAAATCAATGATATTTGTTATCCAGGATTATTTAATATTGTAAAACTGATAAAACTTTATCCTAAAAGTACCATATACATTGCCGGATTTACCGATAATATCGGCTCAGAAAAACATAAAAAAACGCTCTCTCAGGCCCGCGCTGAAGCCATGTTGACATACTTATGGGCGCATAACATTCCAGCTCAATGCCTTAACGCGGAAGGTTATGGTGACAAACATGCTATTTCCAATAATAAAATTATTCATGGCAGTGCACAAAATCGCCGTTTGGAAATACAATGGTTTCAGGATCGGCTTGCTCAAGTCGCCCCACCCCCATATGTTGGCTTAACGAAATAGTTTTGTTAACATGTCTTCTTGCCGAAACGGCACTATCCGAGCCAATTTTTCTGTATACTATTCATTTTTCCTCGTGAGTAGAGGGAGATCAGGCCCGGAAATAATGAATAGTTAACAAAAGATTTTCGTATGCATTCTAGATTCATTGGCGGTATTCTTCTGATTGTTGGTACTTCGATAGGAGCGGGCATGCTTGCTTTGCCCGTTGCAAATGCAGCTGCAGGCTTCTGGCAATCTTCCTTATTTTTACTTCTTTGCTGGGCATTAATGACGCTCGGCGCTTTTTATATTCTGGAAGTAAATCTATACCTTCCTCCTCGAACCCACATGGTATCCATGGCTACAGAAACACTGGGAAAAACAGGATTGTTGACTGCCTGGCTCAGTTATTTGTTTCTTTTATATACTTTGCTGTCGGCCTATATTTCCGGCGGTGCAGATGTCATGCGCAGCTTGGTTTTTCATCTTGGAATTTCTCTTAAAGACTGGCAGGCCAGCACACTGTTTACCTTTCTTTTTGGACTGGTGGTCTATGGCGGTATTCGCTATGTTGATTATACGAACCGTTTTCTTATGTTTGGTAAATTAGGCATTTATCTGTTGCTGGTTATTTTGATTGCTCCTTATGTTCAAGCTGCTAATTTTGAACATGGAACATTTCGCTACATTGGCAGCACTTTGATGATTTTAATTACTTCTTTTGGATTCGCCATCATCGTTCCTAATTTACGGGATTATTTTAATGATGACATTCCTACTTTAAAAAAAGTGGTCTTTATCGGTTCTCTTATTCCCTTATTTTGCTATCTGGCATGGGATGCCGTCATTATTGGTACTTTGCCTTCAAGAGGAGAACACAGTTTAGAATCATTGATGTTTGCCACACATACCACCAGTTCACTCGCGGCTATGCTCTCAGATACAGTACAAAATCAAATCATTACCTCTTTTTTCAATTTGTTTACTTCTATTTGTATGCTAACGGCTTTTCTAGGTGTTTCACTCTGTTTATATAGTTTTCTTGCTGATGGACTTAAGCTTCGACAACAAGGCAAACATGGCATAGGATTATTTTTTCTTACCTTTTTACCACCTTTGCTAATTGTAATTTTTTATCCTGGTGCCTATATCCATGCTCTAAAATATGCAGGAACATTTTGCGTTATTTTACTACTGTTGCTTCCCGCATTAATGAGCTACTATGGAAGGAAAAAATTTAAGACGCCGTTTACGGTACCGGGAGGAAAAATCACTCAATGGAGTGTTATTCTATTATCTGTCCTATTGTTATTCTACAGCGCGTGGTAAATGTAAAACGATTTACTGCTAAACAGGAGAAATTTTGTGGCAAGGAAATTGGCTATAAAAAGACAAGATAAGTTCTCTTTAATTTTATACGGTATATCGGCTTCTCTTAAACTATTTTATCTTTTTTTAAATCGTCTGTTTATTTCTATTTTCTTATTATTGTCCTCCTTATCGCTACATGCTGAGCCATATTTAGCTCCTAAACATGCGCGTGCAGAAAAGAAAAACGTAGCTGGTGTTTTTATCGGTGGACTGAGAAGCGACGGTAGAAACTTTTTTTCTTATGGAATGGAATATCATCGAATCATCTCATTTCCATTTGCTGTCGCTTTTATGGCAGAGGATGTTCCAAACAATAAAAACAGCCAACATGAGTATGAAATTATTTCTTCCATGATCTGGCATCTTCCTCATAATTTTCTAGTTGGCTTTGGGCCGGGAATAAAATTTGAAAAAGGTGAGCCTGACAAGGGACTCGCTCGCTTTGAGATAGGCTATATCTTTCTTCCTGCTCAGAGCATCGAAATCCTGCCTAATGTTAATTTTGATATAGTGGAAGGCGGTTCCAGAGAATGGTCATATGGCATAACGTTTGGAAAACAATTTTAGGGTAAATGCCATACCCTGGATACAAGACCACCGACTAAGAAAGCCAATGTTACTTTAAATTATACTGTAAATAATGGCTGACAGCGCTATAAAGCCAATGAGTGTTATAAAAATGTCAGATTTCAAATGACGAAATTTCTTCATTGCTGGAACCTTAATCATTGCATACATCGGCATCAAAAATAAAATCATGGCAATTACCGGCCCTCCTAAAGTTTCAATCATCCCCAAGATGCTTGGATTGACTGTAGCAATGATCCAGCAAGTGATAACCATAAAAATATCTATAAACAATTGCAGCTTCTTTTGACAGACATGATAGTTTTTCTTGCGTAATGATTTAGCAATTAAGCCAAATAAACCTTCACTTGCCCCCAGATAATGCCCAAGAAATGATTTTGAAATGGCTATAAAAGCCACAAATGGGGCAACATAGGCAATGAAAGGCGTATTGAAATGGTTGGCAAGATAAGAAAGGATTGAGATATTTTGTTGTTTAGCCAGAGCCAGATCCTGAGGTGAGAGGCTCAATACGCAAGAAAAAACAAAAAACATAACCGTAGATACCATGAGAATATGGCTGTTTCTCAAGATCCAGGAACTCTTTTCATCTGCCTGATACCCATAAGTTTGTTTTTGACTGACAGCAAAAGATGAGATAATAGGCGAGTGATTGAAAGAAAAGACCATGATAGGAATACCAAGCCATAAAGCCATCAATATGCCATGATTCTGGCCGGCTGCAATAACATTTTCCTGCTGAAAAGCCGCCCCATTCCAGTAGGGAATTAAATAGAGTGAGAAAAAAATCAATATGGCAATAAATGGATAAACCAATACACTCATTGATTTAACCACCATATGTTGTCCAATACGAATAATAATCATTAAAGCAAGAATCAAAACAATCGATATTAAAGCTCGTGGAGGCGCTTCTAACCCCATCTGATGAACGATAAAACTCTCGGTAGTATTGGTAATCGCAATACTGTACATTAACAAGATGGGATAAATGGCGAAAAAATAAAGGAAGGTTAACAGATTACCAATTCTTGATCCAAAATGCTCATCTACCACTTCGGTTATATCATTGACCGAGGTAGAACCGGATAATACAAAACGACAAAGAGCTCGGTGAGAATAGAAGGTCATAGGAAAGATGAGAAGACTCATCAACAGTAAAGGAAATATACCGTTAAGGCCAGCCCCTATTGGTAAAAAAAGAGTTCCTGCTCCAATTGCAGTGCCATACAGGCTTAGCATCCACACGGTATCTTTTTTATTCCAGTTTAAGGATTTTACCTGTGTATCCGAGGTTAATACATTGGCTTCATTCAAGGACATAAAAACACCTTCTTGGTTATGGACCTTTGAGTACCCATCCTTGTTGACCCAATAAAGCTCTATTATACATCGGATTATATAAAATTTACCAGCACACTATGTGTAAATTTCATGTTGGCCGCTAAATTGTCTGGTTTCCATTAACGGCTTTCATAAGAAGAAAAAATAACTCAGACTCTAATTGAGCAGACTTAGTTCTTTACCTAAAATTCGCTCCATATTTTCTCTTTTTCATCCTGAGCATTCGGATCATCCCGTAATTTAGCTATTCGCTCATGTTTTTTTATTTCTTTTACTTGTGATTTGCTTTTTTCATGTTCTCTATCAAATTTATAGAGAAACTCGTCGTAAGGACTCACGTAAAATTTATCAATATCACTCATAAAATATCCAGCCTGATGTGTATGCAAAAAGAAAATTTCTATAAACCGCCTTTTCGCACCTGTCTCATTTTTCTATAAATGCGATGGTGCGTAATCTTGGCTATAAATGCTATTTTATCCTTTTTTTTTCTACGTTACTATGTCAGTATTTAAAAATTTATGAGAGCAAATAATGTCCACAATCAAAAAAGCTGAACTGCATGTACACTTGGAAGGCACGATTTCTCCTGAGCTCGCCAGAAAACTGGCCGATAGAAATCGAATTAGCCTACCTGATAATTTAATTACTGCGGATAATAAAAGCTATATTTCAAAAGACTTTCTTGATTTTCTAAACGTTTTTGATGTTCTTGCTTCTGTGATCAAAAGTCCACAGGATTATTATGACATAACCTTTGATTATCTACGAACAAATGCTTTGGAGGATACCATTTACGTAGAAATGATGTATTCACCGGATCATGCGGAAAAATCCAGTGGAATTCCATCTATAGAACATCTACATGCTATACAGCAAGCTATAAATGACACGGAAGATAAATATAATATCATAGGACGAATCATTATTGTTGCCGTTCGTCATTTTGGTGTTGATGCCGTCACAAGAGTGGCAAAACAAGAAATCAAAAACAAATTGCCCTGTGTTGTCGGTTTTGGTCTCGGTGGCGATGAGGCCAGCTTTCCCCCTAAATTGTTTCAAAAAGCATATCAAATTGCACATGACGGTGGATTAATGTGTACTGTTCATGCCGGTGAATTTGCTCCGGCAGAAGGTGTCATTGAAGCCATCAACTACCTGCCAATAAAGCGTATAGGTCACGGCGTTATGGCCATTCATTCCTCAGAGGCCATGGCTATGATTAAAGATAAAGGGATTGCTCTGGAAGTTTGCCCATCCAGCAATATTTTCCTTGGCCTGTTTCCCGATATGTCCCATCATCCATTTCCGAAACTTTTAGACGCAGGCATCAACATCAGCATTAATTCTGATGATCCTCCTTTTATGCGCACGAACCTCGCCCATGAATACAAACAAGTGCAACGGTCTTACCAATATAGTGATGAAACCATGGAGGCCATCACAACAATGGCTATTGAGCATGCTTTCGCAGATGAAGCAACTAAATCTCACTTGAAAGCAAAGATCAATAAATAAAAAATTATTTATAGTTATGGTAAATTTATAGGAAACACATTTAAATGGCTGCAAATTCATTTGATCTGATTGTTTTAGGCGGAGGTAGTGGCGGTATTGCCAGTGCGGTAAGAGCTGCTAAGCATGGCGCAAAGGTTGCCGTTATTGAGCAAGCTCACTTGGGAGGAACTTGTGTTAATCTTGGCTGTGTTCCTAAAAAAGTCATGTTTAATGCCTCAGCGGTTGCCGAATATTTGCACAAAGCTTCTGATTATGGTTTTTCTTCCCAGAAACATAAACTTAACTGGTTGACATTAGTCACTAGACGAAACAACTATATTGCAAGACTGCGAGAGAATTACAAAAATCGATTTGAACAACATCAAATCACCTGGATTCAAGGACATGGCTATTTCATTGATCAGCAAACCCTCCTCGTCAATGATAAATCTTATAAAGCGAAACATATCATTATTGCTACCGGTGGAGAGCCAGCTCAACCTCAAATAGCCGGTGTTGAATATTCCATTGATTCGGATGGTTTCTTTGCCTTAACTGAACAACCTCATAAAGTAGCCATTATTGGAAGCGGTTATATTGGTGTTGAACTTACTGGAGTATTAAATGGTCTGGGTTGTGAAACTCATTTATTTATGCGTGGCGCAACACCGTTAAGTCGTTTTGATAGCATGCTTGGCGACACATTAATGGAAATAATGAAACAACAAGGTGTTCATCTGCATCCCAACCATAAAGCCAAAGCTTTCGAGCTACAGAAAAACGGAAAAAAATCAATTGTTTGCCCGGAGGACTCAGTGATTCGGGATTTTGATGCCATCATCACTGCTGTAGGAAGAGCCCCCCGCACCAAAGATCTAAATCTCGATAAAATTGGTGTCATTACTGATCAAAGAGGACTGATTGGGGTAGATACCTATCAAAATACATCCGTTAAAGGTATATATGCGATTGGAGATGTGACCAATGCGCCCCCACTGACGCCCGTGGCTATTGCTGCTGGCAGAAAATTATCTGATCGACTGTTTGGTTCACATGAAAATGCAAAATTAGATTACGAAAACATATGTACTGTCGTATTCAGTCATCCTCCTATAGGTACAGTGGGTTTAAGTGAAAAAGAAGCTGAAATCATTCATGGCAAAGAAAATATTAAAATATATCAAACTCGCTTTAATCCAATGTTTGATGCCCTCAGTAAGGACAAAACTCCAACCGTTATGAAGTTAATCACTGCGGGGGCTGAAGAACGAATTGTCGGTTTACATGTGATTGGTTACGGTGCGGATGAAATGCTTCAGGGTTTTGGAGTTGCCATAAAAATGGGAGCTTGTAAAAAGGACTTTGACAATACCGTTGCCATTCACCCAACCAGCGCTGAAGAATTCGTCACCATGGTGTAAATAATGACACTTCGATCATTTGATTCAAAACAACCTCAGTTAGGGGAAAGAGTATACATTGATCCCTCAGCGACAATCATCGGTGATGTTATCTTGGGGAATGATACCTCCGTTTGGCCTAATGCTTCTATTCGAGGTGATGTTAATTCCATTTTTATTGATGAGATGACAAACGTGCAAGACGGTGCTATTCTTCATGTCACACATGAAGGGCCCTACACAGGAAAAGGAGAGAAGCTGTATATCGGCAAAGGCGTCACCATTGGGCATAAGGCTGTACTTCATGGTTGTCAAATTCGAGATTTTTCTTTAATTGGAATCAATGCCATCATTTTAGATGGTGTTGAAGTAGAGTCGCATGTTCTTGTTGCTGCCGGCAGTCTCGTACCCCCGGGCAAACACCTGAAAAGCGGTTATCTGTATTTGGGTAACCCTGCTCGAGAAGTGAGGATTTTAACGAAGAATGAGATAAAGCATCTGGAATATTCCGCAAAACATTATATTCAACTTAAAAATAAATATTTACGTAGACATGAATGAACTTCGTTAAAAACTATCGGGCATATCTTAACTTCTTTTACCAGCCGGATGTAGTTATCATTCATGCATGCGAATACTTTCATGCTCAGATGGTTCATCTACGGGAAATTTTTTTTACATATTCTCTTGCATTAATAATATTTTCCCCAGTTTCCATCACACCGCAGCCTTGAGCATTCATTTTCAGAATTTTATCTAAAGCGTCATTAAAAGCAGCCTCAACCAATTGCACTGTTCTGCTTCCGCCTTCTCGGCGTGAGTCCCAGGTATTTGCAGTTTTTTCATCTATAAATGGGGCATCACGCTGCATTGCCGATCGATTGAAATAGTGCAATACGTCAAGATTTCCCACCTTATAAGCCTCTATTATACAACTTAAAACTGTAATTTTGTTATCTCGTTTGCTGTCTTGATGATATAAACGAAACATGGATTGTCTTGCCATTCGTAATTTACGTAACTGTTCTTCAAGCGCATTTAATAAATTTCGATTTACCGCATAATCCTGCAAGGATTATACGGTAAATCCAGGGGGTTATTTCTTAGTTGGGTTTGGAAGTAAGATAAACAGGGAGTGGAAAGATTTTTAAATAAAAAAAAAGCGGCTTTTCGGCCGCTTTAAGGAAAAAAGCCCTGGCGATGACTTACTTTCGCATGGGGAGACCCCACACTATCATCAGCGCGTGTTTGTTTCACTACTGAGTTCGGAAAGGTATCAGGTGGTACCAAACAGCTATGGTCGCCAGGAAAACGGGTTATTCTGCCTTATTGAAGGCAGAAGGTAAAGATTGAATGGGTTTGATTCACAAGCGTTTAAACTCATTTTGTATCATGCCCTGAATGATTTCAGGATATATGGTCAAGACAATCAGCCAATTAGTACGAGTTAGCTTCACACATTACTGCGCTTCCACACCTCGCCTATCAACGTCGTCGTCTTCAACGGGCTTCAAGGGAAAACTCATCTTGAGGAAGGCTTCCCGCTTAGATGCTTTCAGCGGTTATCCCGTCCGAACTTAGCTACCCGGCCATGCCACTGGCGTGACAACCGGCGCACCAGAGGTTCGTCCACTCCGGTCCTCTCGTACTAGGAGCAGCCCCTCTCAATTTTCCTACGCCCACGGCAGATAGGGACCGAACTGTCTCACGACGTTCTAAACCCAGCTCGCGTACCACTTTAAATGGCGAACAGCCATACCCTTGGGACCTGCTTCAGCCCCAGGATGTGATGAGCCGACATCGAGGTGCCAAACACCGCCGTCGATATGAACTCTTGGGCGGTATCAGCCTGTTATCCCCGGAGTACCTTTTATCCGTTGAGCGATGGCCCTTCCATTCAGAACCACCGGATCACTAAGACCAACTTTCGTTCCTGCTCGACACGTCCGTCTCGCAGTCAAGCACCCTTATGCCTTTACACTCTTGGTACGATGTCCGACCGTACCGAGGGTACCTTTGTGCTCCTCCGTTACTCTTTGGGAGGAGACCGCCCCAGTCAAACTACCCACCATACACTGTCCTCAACCCGGATTACGGGCCTAAGTTAGAACCTCAATAACAACAGGGTGGTATTTCAAGGTCGGCTCCATGCAAACTGGCGTTCGCACTTCATAGCCTCCCACCTATCCTACACAGTCATCATCAAAGTCCAGTGCAAAGCTGTAGTAAAGGTTCACGGGGTCTTTCCGTCTAGCCGCGGGTACACTGCATCTTCACAGCGATTTCAATTTCACTGAGTCTCGGGTGGAGACAGTGTGGCCATCGTTACGCCATTCGTGCAGGTCGGAACTTACCCGACAAGGAATTTCGCTACCTTAGGACCGTTATAGTTACGGCCGCCGTTTACCGGGGCTTCGATCAACCGCTTCTCCTGCCACCGCATTACTCGTATCTGTGCGTTGAACCCCTCTTTCGCTCAGTCATTTACCCAATGTAAACGCCTTCGCTCATTCGTCGTTCACCTTCATCTACAAGCAATCCGGTGGCAGGATAACAGCATCAATTAACCTTCCGGCACCGGGCAGGCGTCACACCCTATACGTCTTCTTACGAATTTGCAGAGTGCTGTGTTTTTAATAAACAGTCGCAGCCACCTGGTCTCTGCGGCCTCCACCAGCTCATTACGTAAAGCAATTCACCAGCAAAGGCGTACCTTCTCCCGAAGTTACGGTACCATTTTGCCTAGTTCCTTCACCCGAGTTCTCTCAAGCGCCTTGGTATTCTCTACCTGTCTACCTGTGTCGGTTTGCGGTACGGTTCTCCGTAAGTTATGGCTAGCAGCTTTTCCTGGAAGCATGGCATCAGTGACTTCTCTGCGCATCGAAATGCCAGAACCACTTCGCACCTCAGCGTTAACAAGAAACCGGATTTGCCAAGTCTCTCCGCCTACATGCAAGTACCAGGACAACCATCGCCCGGCTCACCTAGCCTCCTTCGTCCCCACTTCACCACTTACAGAAAGTCCAGGAATATTAACCTGGTTCCCATCGACTACGCATCTCTGCCTCGCCTTAGGGGCCGACTCACCCTGCTCCGATTAGCGTCGTGCAGGAATCCTTAGACTTCCGGCGAGAGGGTTTTTCACCCTCTTTATCGTTACTCATGTCAGCATTCGCACTTCCGATACCTCCAGCTCACTTCTCAGTCAACCTTCATCGGCCTACAGAACGCTCCCCTACCACGTGTATCACTACACATCCGCAGCTTCGGTGTATGATTTTAGCCCCGTTACATCTTCCGCGCAGGCCGACTCGACCAGTGAGCTATTACGCTTTCTTTAAAGGATGGCTGCTTCTAAGCCAACCTCCTGGCTGTCTATGCCTTCCCACATCGTTTCCCACTTAATCATACTTCGGGACCTTAGCTGGCGGTCTGGGTTGTTTCCCTCTCCACGACGGACGTTAGCACCCGCCGTGTGTCTCCCGTGGTCCAATTATCCGGTATTCGGAGTTTGCATCGGTTTGGTAAGCCATGACAGCCCCCTAGCCGAAACAGTGCTCTACCCCCAGTAATCAACCCACGAGGCGCTACCTAAATAGCTTTCGGGGAGAACCAGCTATCTCCGGGCTTGATTAGCCTTTCACTCCTAGCCACACGTCATCCGATAATTTTTCAACATTACCCGGTTCGGACCTCCAGTTGGTGTTACCCAACCTTCATCCTGCACATGGCTAGATCGCCCGGTTTCGGGTCTACTCCCAGCGACTATCGCTCTATTCAAACTCGATTTCTCTACGGCTCCCCTATCCGGTTAACCTCGCCACTGAAAGTAACTCGCTGACCCATTATACAAAAGGTACGCAGTCACCTAACCTAAGTCAGGCTCCCACTGCTTGTACGCAAACGGTTTCAGGTCTATTTCACTCCCCTCTCCGGGGTTCTTTTCACCTTTCCCTCACGGTACTCGTTCACTATCGGTCAGTAAGGAGTATTTAGCCTTGGATGATGGTCCACCCATCTTCAACCAGAATTTCGCGTGTTCCGGCCTACTTCTCCGCGTGCCTAGTTCTACATCAATGCTTCGTGTACGGGGCCTTCACCCTCTCCGGCTTACCTTCCCAGATAATTCCACTCACATCAACGCTAAATCACGCCAGGCTCCTCCCCGTTCGCTCGCCGCTACTAAGAGAATCTCTCTTGATTTCTTTTCCTTTGGGTACTTAGATGTTTCAGTTCCCCAAGTTCGCTTCCATACCCTATGTATTCAAGTATGAATGACTAATAAATTAGCCGGGTTACCCCATTCGGACATCCCAGGTTCAACGCTCGTTTTCAGCTCCCCCAGGCTTTTCGCAGAATACCACGTCCTTCTTCGCCTCTTACTGCCAAGGCATCCACCGTTTGCGCTTCTCTTCTTGACCATATAACCTCAAATCACTCAAGACTATATCCAACATGAAGACAATACTTCTTCGCTTGTGTTACCTCGTCGTCTCTAACCTCACCCAATCAGCAACAAAACCAATCAGTCTCAGCTAAAAACTTCAATCTCTACCCTAATTTTTAATGAACCTCTGAATCATCAGAACAAAAGAATAAAAACATCCATCCCTTTGTTCTGACCACTCAATGCCATCCTGCCAAACAACCCATCCCCTTGGTGGAGCCGAGGAGGATCGAACTCCTGACCCCCTGCGTGCAAGGCAGGTGCTCTCCCAGCTGAGCTACGGCCCCTTTCTTTTGCTGCGGCTTTTTTCCTTACTTCGTTATCCGCGTGCGTTCGTGCTGTCACGTACGGATGTACGCGCCTTCACTTCCTTACACGGATGCCTCAATTAAGGCAAAAACCCCTGGCAA
The DNA here is from genome assembly GCF_004571175.1 of Legionella israelensis. NCBI lineage: Bacteria > Pseudomonadati > Pseudomonadota > Gammaproteobacteria > Legionellales > Legionellaceae > Legionella > Legionella israelensis. The sequence continues at coordinate 2,705,285 of NZ_CP038273.1, read as the reverse complement.
AATGGATGAATACTTCTTGAAAACAAACTGTGTGGGCGTTTTGAGGATTTGTCGCACCTTTTATCTTTATATTTAAGGAGGTGATCCAGCCGCAGGTTCCCCTACGGCTACCTTGTTACGACTTCACCCCAGTCATGAACCACACCGTGGTAAACGTCCCCCCGAAGGTTAGACTATCTACTTCTGGTGCAGCCCACTCCCATGGTGTGACGGGCGGTGTGTACAAGGCCCGGGAACGTATTCACCGCGACATGCTGATTCGCGATTACTAGCGATTCCGACTTCATGGAGTCGAGTTCCAGACTCCAATCCGGACTACGAACAGCTTTTAAGGATTCGCTCCAGGTCGCCCCTTCGCTTCCCTCTGTACCGTCCATTGTAGCACGTGTGTAGCCCTACCCGTAAGGGCCATGATGACTTGACGTCGTCCCCGCCTTCCTCCGGTTTGTCACCGGCAGTCTCCTTAGAGTCCCCACCATAACGTGCTGGTAACTAAGAATAAGGGTTGCGCTCGTTACGGGACTTAACCCAACATCTCACGACACGAGCTGACGACAGCCATGCAGCACCTGTACCAGTGTTCCCGAAGGCACACTCGCATCTCTGCAAGCTCCACTGTATGTCAAGGGTAGGTAAGGTTCTTCGCGTTGCATCGAATTAAACCACATGCTCCACCGCTTGTGCGGGCCCCCGTCAATTCCTTTGAGTTTTAATCTTGCGACCGTACTCCCCAGGCGGTCAACTTATCGCGTTTGCTGCGCCACTAACTTTCTCTATAAAGCCAACAGCTAGTTGACATCGTTTACAGCGTGGACTACCAGGGTATCTAATCCTGTTCGCTACCCACGCTTTCGTGCCTCAGTGTCAGTATTAGGCCAGGCAGCCGCCTTCGCCACTGGTGTTCCTTCCGATCTCTACGCATTTCACCGCTACACCGGAAATTCCACTGCCCTCTCCTATACTCCAGTCCAGCAGTCTTATCTGACCAGCCTAGGTTAAGCCCAGGAATTTCACAGATAACTTACCAAACCACCTACGCACCCTTTACGCCCAGTAATTCCGATTAACGCTCGCACCCTCCGTATTACCGCGGCTGCTGGCACGGAGTTAGCCGGTGCTTCTTCTGTGGGTAACGTCAATCCAGTCAGCTCTTAACCAACTGAACTTCCTCCCCACCGATAGTGCTTTACAACCCTCAGGCCTTCTTCACACACGCGGCATTGCTGGATCAGGGTTCCCCCCATTGTCCAATATTCCCCACTGCTGCCTCCCGTAGGAGTCTGGGCCGTGTCTCAGTCCCAGTGTGGCTGTCCATCCTCTCAGACCAGCTACCGATCATAGCCTTGGTAAGCCCTTACCTCACCAACTAGCTAATCGGACGTAGGCTAATCTTAAAGCGCCAGGCCATAAGGTCCCCAGCTTTACTCCAAAGAGCATATGCGGTATTAGCCCGAGTTTCCCCGGGTTATCCCCCTCTCTAAGGCATATTCCTACGCATTACTCACCCGTTCGCCACTCGCCATCAGTCCAGCAAGCTGGACCATGCTGCCGTTCGACTTGCATGTGTTAGGCATGCCGCCAGCGTTCAATCTGAGCCAGGATCAAACTCTTCAGTTCAATACCTAGCGCTAGTCTACACTAGCTTCTTTTCTTCAAGCACTCCAAATTCCTTCAAAGCGCCCACACAGTTTGTCTTCTAACTTCTTAATGAACTCGCCCCAAAAGCGTCTGCACATTCTAACCATTTCTCATCTACTGTCAATCGCTTTTTTTACTTTTTTTGAAAAAAAGATTTTTAAGCCGTCCTTAATAAATACAGTCTGGCAATCCTTTTTCCTGTTTGAATAAATTCGATCAAGAAACGATAAAACGCAGTATTTTTTGTTTATTTTATATACAATCTAAATAAATATAGAATACAATTTGTTTTAGGTCAAGTCATCTTGTTTAAAATTATCATCATTTTAAACTGCTTTTTCCAAGTGCAGCTTAGCAATTCTTCTTTTTCCCACTTGGACGATATAAGTTTTACCAAGAGATAATACCAGAGCAGTGTCTGTAATTTTTTCTCCGTTTATTTTTACAGCACCTTGTCTAATCAATCTTATAGACTCTGATGTGCTTTTCGTCAAGTCAGATTGTTTTAATAATTGAGCGATGGTTGTTGACTCGGAACACTGGAGTCTTTCTTCCTGTAAATCGGTCGGTATTGCCCCCTTTTGAAAACGTTCAATAAAGTCTTTATATGCCATTTCAGCTTGATGTGCATTATGAAAGCGGGCCACAATTTCTTTTGCAAATTCGACTTTTACATCCCGCGGATTTGCTCCTTGTTCAACTTCACTTTTTAATCGATTTATTTCATCGCTTGTTTTAAAACTTAACAAATCGATGTATCGCCACATTAACTCATCTGAGATGGACATTAATTTACCAAAAATTTCCACAGCAGGCTCATGAATACCAATATAATTATTAAGTGATTTAGACATTTTTTTAACACCATCCAATCCTTCAATCAATGGTGTCATCATAATGACTTGCGGCTCATAACCATAATGCTTCTGCAATTCTCGCCCCATAAGCAGATTAAATTTTTGGTCTGTACCGCCTAACTCTATATCTGCTTTTAAGGCCACAGAGTCATAGCCTTGTAACAAAGGATAAAGAAATTCATGTATTGCTATCGGTTGTCCGGACGCGTAACGTTTATGGAAGTCATCACGCTCAAGCATTCTTGCTACAGTATAAGTCGCGGCAAGACGTATGATATCAACTGCATTAAACTGGCCAAGCCATTGAGAATTAAACATCACTGTCGTTTTCTCAGCATCCAGAATTTTAAACACCTGATCCTGATATGTTTTTGCATTTTGCAATACTTCTTCCTCGGTTAAGGGCTTGCGAGTCACATTTTTGCCTGTAGGATCGCCTATTCTGGCTGTAAAATCACCAATCAAAAAAATAATATTATGACCATACTGCTGAAACTGGCGTAATTTATTTAACAAGACGGTGTGCCCTAAGTGTAAATCAGGGGCTGTCGGATCAAAGCCTGCTTTAATGGTTAAGGGTTTACCTTTCGCTATTTTTTTTTCAAATTCCTGTTCTGGAAGCACTTCTTCACAACCGCGAAGCAACTCGGTATAGATGGATTCTTCTATTCTCATTACATCAAAACCTTTTTTAATGATTGACCTATCTTCTTTCAGCCGGTATCTTAGCCCGGTTAATGTTTTCCTGCCAGAGTAACGGCTTATATTTCTTTACTAGGGTTTGTGAACATTTCGCCAGTTTAAGCTGAAAAATCGAGATTTTCGAGCATAGCTGCAGTATATAGGCTGTGAAAAATAGAAAATCAAGATTTTGAGGTCATGATAATAAAAATACCGACAGACCTACAGGAATAAAGGTAGATATGGAGCAGCGACAAAGAGCATCAGTTGAGCCACATAAAAAGCCATCCAGGCTTGTTATGCTGCTTGCTTTATGCATAGCCTTTTCTTTGCCCTATCTGCTGGTAAAAACTTTTTCCCATCCTCAAAACGCAAAACTGACAAATCAACCTCTTTCATTACCAAAACCGCAAAAGACAGAAGAGGAAACGCATAAAGATTCCATAGAAGATAATGAATGGCAAATGGTAAAAACGCAAAGTGGTGATTCTCTTGCTACGGTTTTTAATCGATTAGGCCTGTCTGCCAAAACATTACACACTATCATGAAAGACAACCCTCATGCCAAAACCCTTTCCACATTAAAGCCAAATCAGCAACTGCAATTTCTTATTCATCATAAAACATTGGAAAAACTCATTGTTCCTTTCACCACCATGCAATTTATTGTGGTATATCGTGATGGCGATACTTATCGCACGAAAATCAATTCCCGTAAAATGAACTCTCATAACCATTATGTCACTGCAACAGTAAAGGGATCTTTATACGGAACGGCCAAGCGGCTTAACATCCCTTATAAACTCATTCGGCAAATGACGGAAATCTTCAACTGGGAAATCGATTTCTCTAAAGATGTCAGGGCAGGTGATCAGTTCAGCATTATATATAAGGCCTTTTATATAGAAGACAAATTAGTGGGAACAGGTGATATTATTGCCGTGAGCTATACTACCAAAAATAACCGTTACCAAGCTATACGCCATACTAACACCGAAGGCGAATCGGATTATTTCACCCCTCAGGGAACAAGCCTGAAAAAAGCTTTTAACCGTTATCCTGTAGCATTCAGTCACATCAGCTCAACCTTTTCGCTATCCAGGAAGCATCCTGTTTTACATTATAAAAGAGCCCATAAGGGCGTTGATCTGGCAGCGCCTTTGGGAACTCCTATCCATGCCACCGGTGACGGTGTCATTGAAATCATCGACCGTCATAACGGCTACGGAAACATGATAAAAATCAAACACAATAAAACTTATAGCACAATATACGCGCACATGCTGAAATTTCAAAAAGGTCTGTCAAAAGGCTCAAAAGTCAAAAGAGGCCAGGTGATTGGTTATGTGGGGCAATCCGGCCTGGCCACAGGACCTCATTGTCATTACGAATTTCGTATCAATCAAAAACCAAAGAATCCAACTACAGTTCCTTTGCCACAAGCGGCTTCCATACCCACTAAAGAACTCGCTTCTTTTAAAGCCAATGCTAATACCTTACTGGCTCATCTTAAACTTTTCGAAGAAGCCTCCCTTGCCAGTACAGATAAAAATCATGTAAACTTGGGCTAAAGCACCGAATGATTTAAAAGTGCCCAGCCAATATTTAGCCCTAGAGTAGAGCAATTGTATTGATTTATATACCATTTCTACGCCCTATGGCTATCCTCGAGTCCAGAAATCTCTCAGTATTACTTTCGAATTACTGTCAAATATTTAAGTAACCCCAATTCGGAGTTTTAAGTAAATAAATAACGACAAACCGTCACAGCCGCCACAACACCGGCAAAATCAGCTAAAAGACCTGCAGGTATAGCATGACGCGTGCGTTTTACACCCACCGCTCCAAAATACACGGCCACCACATAAAAGGTCGTCTCTGTACTTCCCATCATTGTGGCGGCCGTTTTACCAATAAAGGAATTACCTCCATAAGTATCAATGAGCTGTGCCATCATTCCTGTTGAAGCACTTCCAGAAAAAGGACGTATCATTGCAAGAGGCAATAATTCAGAAGGCATACCGATTGCAGATAGTAAAGGAGAAAAAATATAATTCATTAACTCAAAGAAACCGGAAGCGCGTAACATACCAATGGCCACCATCATGG